>JBNMLE010000030.1:0-11066 GCA_050874705.1 Bacilli bacterium | reverse complement strand
GAATATTTACTTTCGCGCATATGTATTTGTATAATATTTACACAATAGTGGGACAAAGTGGGATATGTTATTCGGTAATACGCTTCACAATCTTGATAACAAAAATCGCCTCGTCATTCCTAGAAAGTTTGTAAATAAATTAGGCAACAAAGTTTACATTCTCAAAGGATATGAGGGATGTTTAAGTTTGTTTAGTGAAGATGCATTTAAAACATACATAAATAATTTGTCCAAATACGATTTCGAAAAGAAAAATTCTCGTGATGTGATTCGCGTCGCTCTTTCGAGTGTTTATGAACTTGAAATAGATTCCAAAAATAGAATTCAACTTCCTTGTGATTTGATTAGCAAATATCAAATTTCTAATAGCTTAATGGTTGTTGGTGTTAATGACCATCTTGAACTTTGGAATAAAGATAAATGGAATGAATATATTTCTGTAGCTGAAGAAAGTTATGAACAAAATTCAGAAAGGTTGCTAGGTGATAAAAATGACTAAGCATGTTTCAGTTTTGTTAAATGAAGCCGTTGAGAATTTAGCTATTAAAAGTAGTGGCGTTTATGTTGATTTAACTCTTGGTAGAGGTGGACACAGCAGTGAAATTCTTAAAAGGCTAACAAATGGTAAATTGTACGCTTTTGATAAAGACCAAGAAGCTATCGATGAATCAAAAGAAAGATTAGAAAAAATATCTAATCATTTTGAAATTATTCATGATGATTTTAAAAATTTCCGCAAAGATTTAGATGAAAGAAATGTTACATATATTGACGGTCTTTTAGTGGATTTGGGTGTATCTTCTCCTCAATTTGATGAAAACGAAAGAGGTTTTTCTTTTAGAAGTAATTCACGACTTGATATGCGTATGGATCAAAGACAAAGTCTTGATGCCTATAAAGTGGTGAACGAATATTCGCTTCAAGAATTAACAAGAGTTTTTAGAGAATATGGCGAAGAAAAATATGCTTATCAAATAGCAAAAGAAATTGTTAAAGAAAGAGAAATTAAACCAATTGAAACAACTTTTGATTTAGTAGATATTGTGAAAAAGGTTAAACCTCAAAAAGAACTAAATAAAAAAGGCCATCCCGCTAAACAAGTGTTTCAAGCAATAAGAATTGAAGTCAACGACGAACTAGGCGCATTAAAAGTAATGATAAACGATGCGATCAAATCATTAAATGTAGGTGGAAGATTAGTAATCATATCATTTCACTCATTAGAAGATAGAATCGTTAAAAATGCTTTCAATGGAGCTAGCAAAATTGAAGGGGATAGACACAATGTATTTTCTCTTCCAACTATCGAAGACGAACCAAAATATAAACAAGTAGGCAAATTAATTACGCCAAGTGATGAGGAGATAAACAGCAATCCTCGTAGTAAATCAGCCAAAATGCGCGTATTAGAAAGGATTAGGTTATGAAAGATAAATTGTTCAAACACGGCAAAAGTCAATCATCTTTCTTTTGGAAAAAGTTCCTAATTATTTCATGTGTCGTTGTTTTATTTGCGGCTTTAGTGGCGGTCCCTGTTACAATTTGTATACATCTTCAAAGCAATATACATTGTTCAATTTTTCGGACAGCTTTTTTGCTTATAAAGAATTTGATATAAGCCATATAATGGCTATTCTTTAAAAGTTCATTGCAATAATAACTCGGAATATATAAAATATATTAATAGTTATGGAAAAATCTATTGCTTTAATACAATTAACAGATTCTAAATTGAAACTTATTATCGGGAATATTGTCGATAATAAGCCAATTTTAGTTTATTCAACAGAAAGACCTCTTAGATCTACGATATTGCGTGGAAATATCAAAAATTTTGCTAATTTGACGGAAATAATTAAATCTTTGACTGAAATCGTTGATGTTGATTCTAAAATTCGTATTAATTTAAGCGATGCAATTGTTTTATTGCCTCCAATTGGTTTTAATGTTTATCAATCAAATAAAACAACTAACGTTGTTAGTTCAACAAATATTATTCAACCGGTTGATATTATCAACTGTGTATCAATGGTTAAAAAAGAAGAAATTAAAGATGGAGATAGAATTGTAGATATCGTTCCTGATTATTATATTCTTTCAGATAATAGAACATCTATTCTTCCTCCAGTTGGAGAGACAACTCCATTTTTGTCAATTCAAGCAAAAGTACAAACTCTTCCTGAAGGACTTATTAATACATATGAACAACCATTTGTATCCGCTGGAATGAGAATTAGGAATTTTGTGTGTGAACCATATGCAATTGCTTCATTAGTAAAAAGTAAAAAAGGATTACCTCCATCATATTTATTAGTGGATATCGAAGATGGATTAACATCTTTAACGCTTGTATCGAATGGTTCACCAATTAAATCGACTTATTTCGAATACGGATATAACGATTTAGTTGAACAAATTGTTAATTATTTTAATGTAGATTATCCTGAAGCTGAAAATTTAATTAATTTATATGGCATTAACGATAGAGATTTAAATTTTGATCCAATTATCGCTAATGTTAATGATAAAAAATTCACCCCTGATGATTTAAATGAAGCAATTAATTTATTCTGCAAAAAATATTTCTTAAGTATGAATGCTTCATATAACGCTCTTGTGAACGGATTCTTTATTGGCGTTAAAGAAGCGCCTGTTGTGTTTTGTGGACGATTAATTGATGTGAACGGATTTGAAAAATTGTTGAGTGATAATTTTAAAGAAGCGAAATCTAAACATTTCTTGCGACCAGACACAATTGGAGCTAGAAAAAGTGAATATAGTGCTCTTATTGGTGCGTTACTTGTCAGCGAGAACAACAAAGGCTCTCTTTCTGAACAACAAGCTCAAGTAGCACCAATTAGTAGAATGAAAGATGGTAAAAAAGCAAAATAGGAGGACATCCCATGTTTGAAGATTTAGATAATTTTGAAGCGGTTGCCCGCATTGTCGTCATCGGTGTTGGTGGCGCAGGCAATAACGCTGTTAACAGAATGATTGATGAAGATATTTCGTCTGTTGAATTTTATGTTTTAAATACCGATAGACAAGCATTAGCTACATCAAAAGCTAAAAATAGATTAGTTCTTGGTGAAGACATTACTCAAGGTCTTGGAGCTGGTGGCGAACCATCAGTTGGAAAAGAAGCAGCCGAAGCAAGCGAAGAAGATATTCGTTCGATTGTAAAAGGCGCTAATATGGTATTTATCGCTGCCGGTATGGGTGGTGGAACAGGAACAGGTGCTGCTCCAGTTGTAGCGCGAATTGCTCGCGAAGAAGGTGCTTTAACAGTTGCGATTGTTACTCGACCATTTACATTCGAAGGTAAAAAGCGTATTGCAAATTCAGGTGAAGGACTTAATGAGCTTAAAGAGGCAGTTGATTCAATTATTATTGTTTCAAATGATAAATTGCTTATGGTTAATGGTACCGCTCCAATTTCTGAAGCATTTGCGGAAAGCGATAGAGTTCTTGCTCAATCAGTTAAAACGGTTACAGATTTAATTCTTATGCCAGCGGTCATCAATCTTGATTTTGCTGATGTTAAAAAGACACTTGAAAATTCTGGTATTGCCTTAATTGGTTTTGGTACAGGAAGTGGTCCAAACAAAGCCCAAGAAGCCGCACAAAGCGCGATTTCATCTCCTCTTCTTGAAGCAAGCATTAATGGTGCAAGACGTGCTATATGTGCAGTAACATGTGGAAAAAGCGTTTCACTTTATGAAGCTCAAGAAACAGTTGATCGCATTATTGATGCTGCAGGAAACGCAGTTGATGTTAAATTTGGTGTATCAATTAATGACCAATTAACAGACCAAATTCTTGTAAGTGTTATTGCAAGCGATTTTACAGATGATTTTGATTTTACAGCTGTTCCTACTTTTGATAAATCACAATTATTTAAACAACATGAAAATCAAATGAATGAACAAAATAAAGATGTTGTTCCTCCATTAGTTAGCACTGAAGAAAACACTAATAATGCTGAACAGCATGTTGAAGAGGAAAATAAAAAGGATGAAGAAGATGATTTCCTTCCTTCATTTTTAAAAAGCAAAAATATATTTTAGTCTATGAAAAAATTGCCGTTATTATTTATAGTCACTTTGCTTGTAACAGGATTATCAGGGTGTGACAAACAAACATCCACAACAAGCGAAGAACCATTTGTTAGTGCATATAATCCTGAAGAAATTTTCGATGGTTATTATAAAGGACTAAAAAGTTGGAAAAATGGTGTTGATTTAAAAAATCAATTATATCAAATTGTATATCGCGATTATCACGCTATTCCATACGTTTCTGGTGGCGCTAATTGGGATACAAATAGAAATGCTGACCAATCTTTAACTAATTTTGATAAAGTGCATCTTCTTTATAGCGATATAGAAGAATATAAAATAACAGGCAATAATTCCACAAATTGGCAAAGAGAACATTGCTGGCCTGCGTCTCTTATGACTGGCCTTGGAACTGGTGATGCGGTTAAAGAACTTGGAACCGCTACTGATTTTCACAACCTTTATGCTTCATATAGTTCTGCAAATTCATCTCATTCAAACAATTGTTATGGAAATATTCCTGATGATGATGAAAACGTTCGCTATGTTGGAACAGCTAAAAGTAGGGATGATGATCCATATACTGATATAAACGAAGCAGCATTTGAACCTGGAGATAAAGACAAGGGCAAAGTTGCTAGAGCGATATTTTATATGGGATTAATGTATGGAAAAGACTCCTGGGTTAAAGCAATTGATAAAGAAGGACATAAGTTATCAATTGGTTTACAAATTGTAAGCAAAACATCTGGAACAAAATGCAGTTTAATGTCTGCTCAAATGGGTACTAAATGCCATCAAAATCTTGAAGATTTAATCGAATGGAACAATGCTTTTCTTCCTGATAGACTTGAATATCAACATACAAATGTTGTACAAAGCGAACAAGGAAACAGAAACCCATTTGTAGATTTCCCTGGACTAGTGGATTATGTTTATGGAAGTAAGCAAAGGACAAAAGGAAGTCTAATTAATATTCCAAATGCTTATGATATTCTCGATTTAGCAAACGATAATGTTCACAATATTGCAGTTAAAAATGTTAGATATTCCTATGATGGAGGAGACATATTCGATTCATCTAAAGATCTTGAAGTTTACACAGTTACTAATTCATTTAAGGTTGAAAAGACTGATAAATATGTTGTAAGTGGCGTTAACGATAAAGATACTTTATCATTCGAACAAAACGGAAAATTAATAACAATAAATTATGATAATAATTTGTCATATTCATATAACATCAATGTTGCTCCAAAAGAATGGAATGAATTTAATTATAAATTTACAATGCTTCCAGATGGTTTAGGAAAAGGGCAAAATAAAGTATCTTATAATGGTGTGACCTGGAATATTGATTTTGGGGATGCTAAAACTATAAAAGCTCTTGATAGGAATGGTGAACCGTATGGTGTTAATGTTGGATCAAAATCATCTCCAGCAAACAATATTTCTTTAGAAACAGAAAGCGATTTTTGTTACGATAATAATTATGTTATTAAAAAAATATTTATCGAAACAAATACTTCTAATGAGTATTATGGGTCGTATAATGTTACAATGAGTATTGGCGGTAAAAATGTTTATTCAAAACGAATTAATCATATCGCCCATTCATCTCTTCAAACAGTTGGTGTTTCTCTTGGAGGAATTAATCAAAAAATTGGAAAGGTGAAAATTGATATTACCAATGTAGCTACTGGATTTAGAATCGGTAGAGTTGGAATTCTTGTTGAAAAAACAAGAGGATAAAGCAAAGACGAAGACACGTTTCTTAGCCCCCATTAGCGAGATAGGGATGGTGAAAGCCTATCAAATTGTTAAGAAATATCACTTCCGAGCACATCTTCTGAAATACAATTAGGAAGGTCGACTTGTCTGCGTTAAAAGACTGATAACGAGTGCTATAACATAGTTATAGAATTAAGGTGGTACCGCGTTAGTTGCGCCCTTAAAGGCGCTTTTTATATGGTTTAAAAAAGGAGAACTTATGGAACTAAAAAAGACATTATTGATGCCAAAAACTGACTTTGAAATGCGTGGCAATTTAGCTAATAAAGAACCATTGCTTGTAAAGAAATGGCAAGATGAGCATTTATATGAACAAATGCTTAAAAATAGAGAAGGCTGTAAAGAATATGCTTTCCATGATGGTCCTCCATACGCGAATGGAGATATGCACTGTGGACATATGCTTAACCGCATTTTAAAAGACTTAATTGTTAGATACAAAACTATGTCTGGATATTATGTTCCATTCATTTTTGGTTTCGATACTCATGGTCTTCCAATTGAAGTGCAAGTCACAAAAAGTGGTGTAAATAGAAAAACAACACCTGTTGATGAATTCCGTCAAAAATGTCGTGAATATGCTTTAAAACAAGTCGCACATCAAAAATCCCAAATAGTTCGTTTAGGTGTAATGGGCGATTATGATCATGCATATTTGACACTTAATAAAGATTTTGAAGTTCAACAAATCGAAGTCTTTGCTAAGATGGCATTAAGAGGTCTCATTTATAAAGGCCTTAAACCTGTTTATTGGTCATGGAGCAGTGAGACCGCATTAGCGGAAGCTGAAATCGATTATAAAGATATAAAATCATATGCTATATATGTTGCGTTTGATGTAAGAGACGGAAAAGGCGTTGTACCAAATGGTTCAAAAGCAGTAATTTGGACAACAACTCCTTGGACACTTCCTGCAAACCTTGCTATTAGTGTACATCCACGTTTTGAATATGGTTTATATCATACTGAAAAAGGCGATTTAATTCTATTAAAAGAATTTAAAGATCGCTTACAAGAAGAATTAGGATTAAAAGAATGCGAAGAAATTAAAACATTCCAAGGAAAAAAACTTGGAGGCGTTTTAACTAAACATCCATTCTATGATAGAGATTCAATTATTATTGTTGGTGAACATGTCACTAATGAAAGTGGTACAGGATTAGTTCATACCGCTCCTGGACACGGCGTTGATGACTTTACTGTTTGCCAAAAATACGGCATTCAACCATATTGCCCAGTTGATTCAAGTGGTAGATTAACTAGCGATTGCGGCGACAAATTAGCGGGCTTATTCTATGAAGACGCTAATAAGGTTGTTTTAGATATTATTAAAGAAAATGGTTCTTTATTAAAATGTGATGAAATTGTTCATAGCTATCCTCATGACTGGAGAACAGGAAAACCTCTTATTTTTAGAGCTACACCTCAATGGTTCTGTTCAATTGGAAAAATCCGTGATGAACTTTTAAGTGAAATAGATAAAGTTAATTGGTTCCCAACTTGGGGTCATGACCGCATTGCAAATATGGTCAAAGATCGTACAGACTGGTGCATATCTAGACAAAGAATTTGGGGTGTCCCAATCCCAATTATTTATGCTGAAGATGGAACACCAATCATTGAACAAGTTGTATTTGACAATATTGTGAACAAATTCAAAGAATTTGGTACCGATGTTTGGTTTACTAAAGACGCTAAATTCTTCTTACCAGAAAATTACAAAAACGAACATTCACCAAATGGTGTATTTACAAAAGAAAAAGACATCATGGATGTTTGGTTTGACTCAGGCTCATCATTCAACGCTGTAATGGTTAAAAATAATCATCCATTCCCAGTTGATCTATATTTAGAAGGTGCTGACCAATTTAGAGGTTGGTTTAATTCGTCTTTAACTGTTTCAGTTGCGTGCTATGACAAAGCTCCATATAAAAATGTTGTTACTCATGGTTGGGTTCTTGATGAAAAAGGCGAAAAAATGTCAAAATCTAAAGGCAATGGTGTCGATCCAAATAAAATGGCAAACATTTATGGGGCCGACATACTTCGTTTATGGGTTTCAACAGTTAATTATCAACAAGATGTTAGAATAAGCGAAAACCTTTTAAAACAAGTCGCTGAACAATATCGCAAGATTCGTAACACATTCAAATTCCTTTTAGGAAATCTCTCTAATGGTGAAAATTCCAAATTTGATCCTATTAAAGATAAAGTAGATTCCTATGAAGTTGTTGACAAATTCATACTCGCTAGACTTGAAGAAGTGAAAAACAGCGTAATCGCAAGTTTTGATAAATTTGATTTTGCAAGTGCTGTTACAAAAATTATGACATTTATGTCAACTGATCTTTCTAGCTTCTATTTAGATATCGGTAAAGATATTTTATATTGTAATGGTGTTAATTCTCTTAGAAGAAAACAAATGCAGAACGTTATTTATAAAGTAGGCGATGAACTTATGAGAATGCTTACACCTGTATTGCCATTTACAATGGAAGAAGTTTATAAGAATATGCCTAATTATGATGGAAGATCTGCGTCATTGCTTGATTATCCAAAAGAAAGTCATGAATATTCAAAAGACGTTCTTGATCAATATGCATCATTCTTAGCATTTAGAAATGATGTTAATAAATCAATTGAAGAAAAACGCGCTAACGGGGTTGTTGGTTCTTCACAAGAAGCACTTATTGTTACACCTGATTATAAAGTTCTTCATGATACAAATTTAGACAAAAATCTCGAAGAACTTGCTAAATTATTAATTGTTAGCAAAGTTGAAATTAATGATTCATTAAAGAATGTTGAAGCTCATCATATTGATGCAGTTAAATGTCCACGTTGTTGGAATTATGTCGATAAACTCGAACAAATCGATGAAGATACATATGTCTGCCATCGTTGTGCGGAGGTTTTAAAATGAGCGATAAAACAAGAGCAATTTTGAAAAAAATATTCTTCTCATATACTTGGCTAGCATTAGTTATATTTGTAGTGGATATTGTTACAAAATGGGTTGTTCAAAATAATCTTGAAGATAATCAATTGATTGTTTTAATTCCTAATTTTTTATGGATTACAAAAACTCATAATCTTGGTGCCGCTTTTTCTCTAGGAAACGGTGGAGAAACTTGGATGAGAATACTTTGGATAGCAATATCCTTAATTATGTCTGTGGCAATTTTGTTTTATTACATTAAGCAGCGCAATAAAGTTAATTCTTGGTATAAAGCAGCATTAATGCTCATGTTTGCGGGCGCTGTTGGCAATTTAATTGATCGTGCATTTTATTGGAACGCAATTGTCGGCTTTGATGGAGTTATCGACTGGATTAAAGTTACAAACAATTTCCCTGTTTTTAATATCGCTGATAGTGCACTTGTCATCGGGGTTATTATAATTATCGCTTTAATCATTATTGAACTTGTCAAAGAAGCAATTAAAAAAGGTAAAAGCGGTGCTTATGAATTAACTCCAGAACAATATGATGAAAAAATGAAAAAGGAAGAAGAAAATAAAGAAGATTCTTCTAATAATAATGAAAACAATAAAGATAAGTAACGAATATATCTCTCTAAGACTTGATAAAGCACTTAGCCTTATTTTAAGCGATGTTTCCAGAAGCAAAATTCGAGAATATTTAAAAGATGGATACATATTAGTTAATAATAAAATTGAGAAAGCATCATATAAACTTGAAGAAAATGACGAAATATCTATAAAAGATTTTCCTAAAGAAGAGTCTCATCTTATCGCAGAAGATATTCCTTTAGACATTGTTTATGAAGATGATGATGTTATTGTTATTAATAAGCCGGTTGGTTTGGTCGTTCATCCAGGCGCGGGCAATTTCTCCCACACAATGGCAAATGCTTTGAAATTTCATAGCGACAATCTTTCTTCAGTTAATGGCGATTTTCGCCCAGGAATTGTTCATAGACTTGATAAAGATACTGCTGGTTTAATTATTGTTGCTAAAAATAATGCTGCGCATGAATTTTTATCTTCACAACTCATCGACCATACATTAGGAAGAAAATATTACGCCCTTGTTTTAGGTTCGTTTAAAGAAAATGAAGGGAAAATTATTGCTCCTATTGGAAGAGATGATAAAAACCGTCTTAAAATGGCCGTTGATTTAAAAGATGGTAAAGAAGCAGTGACAAATTTTAAAGTTATTAAGCGATATAATGGTTATACCCTTGTTGAATGCATTCTTGAAACAGGAAGAACTCATCAAATTAGAGTTCATATGGACTATATTCACCATCCTGTTATCGGTGACCCTCTTTATGGAAAAGGAAATAGAACAATTTATAAAGACGGTCAATTGTTGTTTGCTCATGAAATTAGTTTTATACATCCTAAAACTAAAAAGAAGATGACATTCAATGTCGATCTTCCTTCCTATTTTACTGAAGTATTAAATAAATTATAATTATTCGATTATTTCTTTATAATTAGCAAAATTCTTCTTAACAATTTTATTCAATTCATCAATTCCATAGGTCTTGATGAATTTTTTTGCAAAATTATTAACTTTAGTGGATGCTCCAAAAGGAATATCCATTTTGTATTTTTCACTTAATCTTTCCATTTTTTGTAAAAATGAATATCTAGCAATAATGCTTGCGACAGCAACAGAAGGGAAATAAGATTCGCCTTTTGTTTTAAAATTTATGTCATTAACAATTTCTTTTGTGTCTTTTAAATAAGCATAATACTTATCTTTTTCTAAAAACTGATCTACATAAATGTTATTAATGTGATATTTATTTCTTAAATTTAACAACACTTGGTTATGCATTTTAGTTTTCATTTCATTAAGATTTATTCCTTCTTCATGAAGTTTATTGTATTTTTCGTTTTCAAGTGAAAGTTGTGAATATGGAAATTTATTAATCAATATTTTCCCTAATTCTTTAATTTTTTCATCGGTCAATTTCTTGCTATCATCAACTCCTAATGATTTTAAATATGAAATATCACTTTCTCTTACTAAACTTGCAGCGACACATATTGGACCAAAAAAGTCGCCTGTTCCAACTTCGTCGCTTCCTATTTGATCATCGATATTGAGCCAATGAGCATTTAATTTTGCCTTTTTCGGTTCAACTATTTTTGCATCTTTGTCCCAAAGCTTTGCCTCTTTTAAAGCATTTACGCCCATAAATGTAACTTTATATTCTTTTTCCTTATTTACGTATATTGTTATAT
>JBNMLE010000029.1:0-11108 GCA_050874705.1 Bacilli bacterium | reverse complement strand
TTGTATATCTTATATTATCAATATAACCAGATGCACCTAACCCTACACCATAATATTGTTCATCTTTCCAATAGCAAAGATTATGTTTGGAATATTTTTTATTTCTTGCAAAATTGCTTATTTCATATCTTTCATAACCATGTTTTCTTAAAAAAGATAAAATTTCATCATAATATTTTCTTGAATCATCTTCGCTTTGCTCTTTTATTCCATCATTAAAAAACATTGTTCCTTTTTCAACAATTAAAGAATAAATCGAAACATGATCAACATCTAAAGAAATAAAATTTTCCAAATCTTTTCTTAAATCTTCTAAAGTTTGATTAGGAAAGCCATAAATCAAATCAACATTTATATTACTAAAGCCATAATTTTTCGCTAAATTCACGACTTTTTTTGCATCATCATAGGTATGCTTTCTTCCGATGAAATCGAGCATCTTATCATTTGTAGATTCTATACCAATTGACAATCTATTAACGCCATATTTTTTCATTAAACATAATTTATTTTCTGTTAGATTTTCTACATTTGCTTCAATAGTAAATTCGTATTCTTTGTTTAATAGAGGTTGAACGTGTTTTAATAATTTTTCAAACAAGTCGTCGCTTAGTGATGTTGGAGTTCCACCGCCAATATAAATAGTTGACATTCTATCGATATTATATGAATCAATTTCTCGAATTAGTTCATCAATATATTTATATGAAAAAAAGTCGTTATAGAGTAGTTTTGTAAAATCACAATAACGACAAATATGTTGGCAAAAAGGGATATGTATGTATAAAGACTTAATTTTCTTTTGTTTCATCCTTTTTCTCAGCTTCTTGCTTATTTAAATCCTTTTCATCAATAGGAACCAGAATTCTATCTAGTTCTTGTTGAATAGCTTGTTTTTCATCAATGTTATCTTTTTTAATTTGTAAAGCTGAAACATGTCTTTTAACTAAAATAACAATTAAAACAATTAATCCGAATACTCCTAACAAAATTAAGACTATTGCCCATGATGGTAATGTTGCGTTTGCGTATATCATAACTAATCTCCTGTTAAATTATTTACTTATTGGTGTATAAACAAATTTATTTTTAATTTGTTCTCGTCTATAATACCCTCGTCGAGCGAGATTGTCCATAGAAGTTCTTGCAGTTTCATAAACGCATTTTTCAGCTTTTTTAAATTGTTGAATGGTGTAATATTTTCCCATTGTGCAATGTCTTACAAAGAAATGCGCTTGTGCAGGTCTCAAATTTGGATCGCTTTCAAGTAGATTTTCCGCTGCTTTATTAAGTGCTTTTTCATCAAAATCTTTAAAAGAGCTTAAATCAATTGCTGGATTGTTGTTTGTTTCTTCTAATTTATTAGTTTTTTCTTTAGTTTTAAATTCATTTACTGGTTTTATAGATTCATCATCAATATTTTTCTCAATGATTTCTTCTTGCTTTTGCTTTTCTTCAACAAGGCTTTCTTCGATCGTTTTACCCTCATCATTAAAATACGCTTTTTCAGCTAAATCACGTGAAATTTGGACAATTTTATCTAAAACACTAGAAGATGCTTCGTCAAACAATGGAATAATTGCATTTATGTAATATGTTAAATCGTTAGACCTTTGTGTTTCTTTTCTGTAATCATTAAGTTCGATTGAATTATCAACCAATATGTTTTCTATTGGCACATAAATAGCGCAATTATCCAAACCGCTTTTTGCTAAAATTGATTTCATTAATAAAATTGCAATTTCTTCATTATGAGCTTCAAAAGGTTTAATATAATTAAACATATAAGAAACAGCGGCAAGTTTAATAACAATATTGACATTAGTTTTGTTTATAAAATCAATCAAATTATCCATCATTGTTTCAATTAAAGCTGTTGGAGCTCCATTATATTCACGATTAATTAAAACGCGTTGATTAGATGAAGATAATTCTTTTGTTCTAAAAAATGAAATGAGTTCACCACTTCCATTTAATATTTCTAAGAAAACGGCTAATAAGTCGATATCAATTGGTTCTGAAAAATTATTCTCGATGTGTTTTAAGGCGGAATAATAGTTTTGAATTGGTTCATATAAAGGATTGTTATTTATTCCTTTAATAATATTTTCTAACGCTAAATCGTTAACTAAGATTCCTAGTTTTTTTGCGACATAATTTAATGACTTTTTTATCATTTCAAATGTCACTTGTTTTCTTTCATAAGAATCTATTTCAAGTTCATTTAATTTTTTAAAAACTCTAGTAATTTTATTACCCGAAACTACAGATCTTTCAGCAATGGAAGAAGTAAGTGTAATAACATAATTATTTTTTGAAACATCATATAGTGAAAGGCTTTGCATGTATTGGCTTCTATAGCGTTTGATATCGCTCCAAAAACTATCGATTAAGTTTGTTCCAAGTGCTCGAGCAACTTCTTGTCTTGAGCAATATTTTTCATCTGTAAATTTTATAGCTAAGGCATCATTATTCATTTTTGTTTCCTCTAACAATCAAATTATAACTTTTTTAAACCCTTATATCAATAAGAAACTACTAATTTATAACTAATTTTTAACTAAACTAATTATCATCATCGATTGATAAAACACTCATAAAAGCTTCTTGTGGTACTTCAACCGACCCTATTGCTTTCATACGTTTTTTACCTTCTTTTTGTTTTTCTAAAAGCTTTCTTTTTCGAGAAATATCTCCACCATAACATTTGGCCAAAACGTCTTTTCTGACAGCTTTAATATCGGCTCTAGCAATGACCTTTCCGTTAATCGCAGCTTGCACTGGAACTTCGAATTGTTGACGCGGAATTATGTCTTTTAATTTCTTAACAACGACACTACCTCTTTCGTATGCTGTTGACCTATGAACAATCGTTGAAAGAGCGTCTATAACTTCCCCGTTTAATAAGATGTCCATTTTTGCTAATTGATCACTTCTATAACCACTATATTGATAATCAAAAGATGCATAACCTTTTGAATAACTTTTTAATTTGTCAAAGAAATTATAAACAATTTCACTTAAAGGAAGTTCATAAGTGAGAACCATTCTCGTATCATCGAAATATTGAAGATCTATATAAATGCCTCTTCTATTTTGGCAAAGCTCCATAACAGGACCAACATATTCTTTTGGGGTCATTATTTCTGCTTTGACATAAGGTTCTTGAATTTCTTTTATTAAGGTTAATTCTGGAAGTTTAGATGGGTTATCTAATTCAATCATCTCACCATTGGTGAGATAAACATGATAAATAACGCTTGGCGCAGTTAAAATAAGGTCTAATCCATATTCTCTTTCAAGGCGTTCTTGTACAACATCCATATGAAGAAGACCTAAAAAACCACATCTAAAACCGAAACCAAGTGCTTGAGATGTTTCAGCTTCAAAAGTTAGCGATGCATCATTTAAACATAATTTTTCTAATGCGTCTTTTAAATCAAGAAATTTCTTGCTATCAACCGGATAAAGACCACAGAAAACCATTGGATTCATCTTTCTATAGCCAGGAAGAGCAGTTTTTGCTGGTCTATCTTTTAATGTAACAGTATCACCAGGAAAAACATCCTTAATATCTTTGATTTGAGCCGCTAAATATCCAACTTCACCAGCGGATAATTCGTTCTTTTTTAACTCCTTTGGAGTTCGAATCCCGAGTTCTGTGACTAGATAACTATTTCCGCTACTCATTAAGGTAATTGTGTCACCAACTTTTACAGAACCTTCTTTCACACAAATTAAAATGATTACTCCACGATAAGAATCATAATAAGAATCGAAAATTAAAGCTCTTAAAGGTGCATTTTCATCGCCGTTTGGCGCAGGAATATATTTCACAATAGCTTCAAGTGCTTTATCGACTCCAAGGCCTGTTTTTGAAGAAACTAAGCATGCGTTGTCGCAAGGAATACCTATTCTTTCTTCAATTTCATTTTTTACCAAATCAGGCATAGCGCTTGGCAAATCAATTTTGTTAATAACAGGTATAATTTCCAAATTATTATCAACAGCCAAATAAACATTTGCGAGCGTTTGAGCTTCAACTCCTTGAGTTGCATCAACAACTAAAAGACATCCTTCACAAGCCGCTAAAGAACGGCTTACTTCGTAAGAAAAGTCTACGTGCCCCGGAGTATCAATAAGATTAAATAAATAATCATGACCATCTAATGCATGATATTTAAGAGTAACAGCGTTTAATTTAATTGTAATTCCACGTTCTCTTTCTAGATCCATTGAATCAAGAAATTGATCTTTCATTTCACGTTTAGAAATTGTATCAGTCATTTCTAAAATTCTATCAGCCAATGTCGATTTTCCATGGTCGATATGAGCAATGATTGAGAAGTTTCTAATATATCTTTTATCAAAGTCCATGTGATAATTATAAACAAAAGTTAATAAATAGTCTTTTTATTTTATAAAAATTATGAAAGATTGGTGTTTTTAATCCAAAAAGACGCTAGTTCTTTTTCAACATCTTCCTTAGCTGTAACAACTATATAGTTGTTCCATTCGTTTTTAAACAGATCTCTATATGTTTGATTTAAATATCTATCATCAATTAATAAAGCTGCACCTTTATCGTTTTCTCCGCGAATCACTCTTCCAACTGCTTGCATTACTTTATTCATTCCAGGATCAACATAACTATATAAATAGCCCAAACCTTTTTCTTTTTTATCGAAATAATCGCGTATTTGATCTTTCTCAAAACTTATTTGAGGAAGGCCAATTCCAACAACAGCAACGCCTATAAGGCGTTCATTTGCAAGATCAATTCCTTCTGAAAAAGTTCCTCCAACAACACTAATTAAAACTGTTGTCTTTTTAGGATTATCAACAAACAAAGATAATAAATTTTTCTTATCTTCCTCATTCATATCTTTTTCTTGAATATATACATCAGCATTATCAAAAAATAAATAAGGTTTGATTTTTTCTAAATATGCATAACTAGGCACATATATAAAATAGTTACCAATTTTCCCGTCAACAAATGCTCTTAAATAATCAGAAACTTCTTGAAGTGTTTCATCACGTTTTTTATATTTAACCGATATTTTAGGTGCGATCATTAAACATAAATTATCTTTGTTATAAGGTGATGGTAATTTTAATATCGGTGTTTTTTCATTTCCGCCAAGCATTTCAACATAATAATTTGTTGGAGAAAGTGTTCCTGAGAAAATAATTCTTCCTTTAATTTGATTTAATGAATTATAAATGTGCAAACTAGGATCTAAACATAGCAATGATATTCGTACATCCTTTCCGTCTTTGTGTACATATAGAATGGAACTATCATCATAAAAATCTAATAATCGAGAAAATTTGTTTAATTCAAAGTAAAAATCTTTGAAGTTATCATCTACAACTTCGTGATGATGCTTCATAACATCTAAAGCCGCTAAAAGATAGGCTTCAATTGCTTTATATTCGGTAATTTCAATATTATCAATCAATGTCTCTCCATCAGGAAATAATGCATATTTTTTAAACATTTTATCGATTCTTTTTGCCGCATTTTTAATCTTTTTATGATCTAATTTTTTAAATGATTTTTTAGCCTTAGAAAAACCATTGCTAGCTATAGATGTTGAATACATATTTCTTCCACGTTCAACTAAATTGTGAGCTTCATCAACAAGTGCTAAAACATTTCTTGTGTCACCATCGAAATATCTTCTTAAATAAACCATTGGGTCAAAGAAGTAATTATAATCGCAAATGATGATATCAACATAAAGCGATAAATCTAACGATAATTCAAATGGACACATTCCATTCTCCGAAGCAATTTTTAAGATTGTTTCTTTAGAAAATTGGTTATAATCGCGAATAGACTTCATGATAACATCGCGTAGTTTTGAATAATATCCTTTTGCAAATGGACATTCTTCTGGATTGCAACTTTTATTTGGGCAATAACAGACTTTTTCTTTCGCTGTCAAAACAATGTCACTTATAATTAATCCATTTGAAATTAAGAGCGAAATAGTATTAAAGGCCGATTCTTTTCCTGATGTTTTTGCAGTTAAATAAAAAATCTTTTCGTTTTTGCCATCCTTAAAGCTTTTAATAAAAGGGAAAAGAGTTGATATTGTTTTACCAATGCCTGTTGGCGCCTCACAAAAAAGTGTTCCACCATCTTTTGCTATAGCATAGCTATATTTTGCAAGTTCCCTTTGCCCTTCTCTATAAGAATTAAAAGGAAACTTCATTTTTTCTGCGGATTTATTCCTTAATTCAGTTCGATTAAAAATATATAAATAAAAATCCAAATATTGTTTTATTAAGTCCAAAACATGTATTTCTAATTCGCTTGTTTTGAAAAAATAATCAAATATTTTCTTTTCATTAGTTAATTGATGAATATAAGTCAATCTAATAGAAATATTATTTAAGTTTTTTTCATGCGCAAACATTAATGCATAGCATTTTGCTTGCCCTAAGTGCCATGCTTCATTTTGATAATGAAAATCATCTAACTCAGAAACTGTCGATTTAATTTCATCAATTGTTGCTTCGTCATTATCTAAAATGATTCCATCCGCACGTCCTTCTAGAGAAACATCAAAATCATTAACATTGAAATGTTCGAATAAATAATATTCTGATAAATAATCGTGTCTTTGCTTTTTTTGATAATAAGCATGAATCTTCGTTCCTTCTTGCATTGTGGCCTTGTTAAAAACGCGGTTATCAATATCACCACTTCGAAGTAAGAAGTCCACTAATTGATGAACAGAAAGTTTAAGATTCTTATTCATGTTTTAATTATAAATTAATCAATTCTATAATGCGATAATTCCATCAAAATTTTTTGCGCCGTTTGCGAAAGATTTACCATCCATCATCTTTTTACCTTCAAGCTTGACAATATCAAGTTCGATGGTTCCATCTTTTAAAGATAAGAAAATTCCTTTTTTAATAGAAATTTTGCCGACTTTATCAATATTATTGTCGACTACATGAGCTTTATAAATTTTTAATTTTTTATTTTCTAAAAGAATATAACCGCCAGGTTCTTCACTTAAACCTCTGACATAATTTACAAAATCATTTTTTGATAAGCTCATTGGAATTTTTTCATCTTCCACTGAGACTTTATCAGCAAATGTTACTTGCGATTCGTCTTGCACCATTCCTTCAAGTTTTCCATCAAAATAATTTAACAAATTATCTTTTACAATTTTTGTAGCGGCATCAGACATTTTTTCAATTAGTGACGAATAATTGTCGTTGTCATCGATGTTTACTTTTTCAAAAGCATACATTTTACCAGCATCCATTTTGTCAATCATTTCCATCAAGGTTATGCCACTAATCTTATCTCCGTTCATAATTGCTCTTTGTATCGGAGCAGCACCTCTATATTTTGGAAGCAATGATCCATGCAAATTTAAACAACCGTATTTAGGAATATCTAAAACAGCTTGAGGAACAATTTGTCCGTAAGCCATTGTTAAAATCAAATCTGGATTTAAGTTTTTGACAAAGTCAAAATCTTTTCTAATCCTGTGTGGTTGAAATACAGGAATATTATATTTTTCAGCAACTACTTTAGTCGGAACTTTCTCAAGAATATTTTTTCTTCCAACCGGTTTATCTTCTTGTGCAATCAAGGCAACAAAATTAAAACCACTTTGAATTAATGCTTCAAATGTTTTTGCAGCTATATGAGGAGTTCCCATAAATATTAATTTATAATCTTCAATTTTTTTCATATCTTTCGTTATTATAGTGAAAGAGTTTTCTATTTTCAATTGCTAAGAAAAAGTATATTATAGACTTACATTAAATATAAGGAGAAGTTAATAATGAACCCTGAATCACAAAAAGTAGTCCGTTTCTTCTCTTCAGCTGAAGATTTAATAACAAAAACATCAAGAACAATGCAAGATATTTTCTTGATGGCCACTAATCTTCATAGAAGAGAAAAAGCTATAACTTACATAAATCAAAAAAATAAAGTTGTTTCTTTTAAATATAAACACTACCGCTCTTTTTGTTTTGAATATGCTTCAAAATTATCAGAATCATTGAGAGAATTTGCTAGCGATTCAATAGTTGCTCTCAAATTGCGCAATTGTCCAGAATGGCCTTTATTATTCTGGGGATTACTCATGAGTGGCTATGTCCCATTTTTAATTGATGCAAAACTTCCAAAAGAAAATACTGAAAATTTATTGAAACAATCGAAGGCTGTTGCAATTGTTACACAAGAAATATCGTCTTACAGCGTTAAAACAATAAACATTTCCGCTCTCAAATCACAAAAAGTTAATTTTAAATTTGCGGAAAAATGGGCAAACCAAGTTATCTTTTGTTCTTCGGGAACAACAGGTAATGCCAAATTGATGGTTTATGATGGTAACAATATGTGCCATCAAATTGCTGCTGCACTTGATATGCCGAAAGAAACGCTTGATATTATGTATCCGGGCGAAATCAATAATATTGCAATTGTTCCATTCCACCACATTTTTGGATTTGTTGCTGTTTTCTTATGGTATACATTCTTTGGAAAAAATATAGTTTTCCCAAAAGATCTTTCACCAAGCGAAGTTTTCAATGTTTGCCAAAAATGTAACGTAACACATGTATATAGCGTTCCATTATTTTGGGATTCATTAGCGCAAGGTGTTATTAGAAAAGCAGAATTAGAAGGTGAAAAGAAATCAGAATTATTAAGCAAAATGATTGCTTATAATACACATAAAATTACTGCCGAAGAAGCAAGAACCGCCTCTACTTCAATAGCCTTAGGTGTTGTACAAAATCAACTTTTAGGTAAAAAAGTCCGCTACTGCATTTCTGGCGGAGGTTACCTTTCAAACGAAACACTCAATACGATTAATGGTATTGGATATAAATTTTATAACGGATTTGGAATGACCGAAGTCGGTGTAACATCTGTAGAATTATCACCAGTAGTTGAATATCGTCTAAAAGGAAGTATCGGTCACCCTCTTCATGGTGTGGAATATAAACTCGCAAACACAAATCCTTTGCATTCTAATGAAGGCGAACTATTGATTAAATCACCAACAATTCATTCATTAGAGATAATAAACGGTGAATTTCAAAAACCAGTTCTTGAAGACGGATTCTTAAAAACAGGTGATATTGCTTGCGTTGATGAAACAGGTAATTATTATCTAAAAGGAAGAATTAAAGATATTATCATCAATGAAAATGGTGAAAATATTTATCCAGATGAACTTGAAGATTATTTCAAAGACATCAAAGGCGTCACAAAAGTTTGTGTTCTTGGAATTAAAAACGGTAAAAATCATCATGAAGACATTACTTGCGTCATCGAGATAAACAATGATGTAAGCGAAGATGATCTTGTATCAATTAAAAAACAATGCGATGAAATTAATAATTCTTTATCAAATGAAAAACGCATTAAAACATTCTTGATAAGCAAAGTTCCACTTCCATTAACAGCTTCAATGAAAGTTAAAAGATTTAAAGTTAAAGAATTAGTTGAAAAAAACAAAGATTCATTCGCTAAATTCGGCACTAAAAAGAAAATTAAAAACTTTGATGGCTACAAAATGGAAGATGTTGAACCAATCATCAAAGAAGTGAGAAAAATATTCGCTAAAATCCTTCTTCTTCCATGCGTTAAAATTAATGATGATGACCATTGGATAAATGATTTAGGCGGAGATTCAATGTCATATGTCGAACTTATTAGTGAAATTAATAAAGCGTTCGATGTACAAATTCCAGAAGATAAATATGCTCTTCTAGTAAACATTAATGACTTTGTTGAAGAAATATTGATTCTAAAAAATGTTCAAAAAACTAAATAAAAGTTGTTTTATTCAATAAGTTTGGTAAACTTATGTAAGTAATTATAAAGAGGTAAAAAATAATGGCTCAAATTAAATCACAAATGAAAAGAATTGAGACAAACGAAAAAGCTCGTCAACGTAATGTTGCTATTAGAAGCCGCATTGCCACCGCTAGCAAAAAGGTTAAAGTCGCTGTTGAAAAAAATGACGTCGAAGCCGCTAATGCTGCACTTAAAGAAGCAATTCGTTTACTCGACAAAAGTGTTACCGATGGCGTTTATGTAAGAAATACAGTTGCTCGTAAAAAAGCTGCTCTTGCAAAACTTGTCAATGGTATGGCTAAATAATTAATTATTAAAATTAATTAAGAACAATTCTATTCCATAAAAGCGGTCAATTTGGCCGCTTTTAATTTGATAATCTAAATAATATAGATCATCTAAAGCGTACGCTATTTTTCTACGTGAAAGATATCTTCTATTTAAAAGGGAAATCTTTACTCTATATGGATTGCATGAAAGTTCTTGAGCAATTTCTTCATTACTAAGACCTTTGTCATATAAATATGAAACCTGTGATATGAATCTAAATTGATTTGCTAATAATGGTATTAAATAATCAATATTTTTAGATCCAAAAAGTTTTAAATCTCTAAAAATTGATAAAGCTGTTGCGCTATCGCCTTTAAATAAAGCATTAGAAATTTGAAAGGCATCATCTTCCAATGGTTTTGAAACCATTAAACAAACATCCATTAGGGCGATATTATTTTTATATAGGCATAATTTATCAGCTTCGTTAATAAAACGGTTTAAATCGCCATCTACGCGATAAATTAGTTCATTGATTGCGTCATCTGTAATGGCGACATTTTGATCAGCAAAATATTTTTTTGCATATTTAGGCCAATCTTTTGCGCTTAGATTTACAAAATTAAGAATAGAACCATTCTCATAAATATATTTAACAATAGGAGATTTTTCATCAATTGTGTCGTTGCGAACGATAAAATAAATATCTATTGAATTATCTAGACCTTTTAAAAAATCGCTCAATTCATTTAATTCATCTTTTTTTGTTTGTTTCCCTAAAAAAGAAACATTATCAACAACCACAGCTTTTCTATCATAACCAATAGGAAGCATACTTGCTTCATAAATGATATCGCTGATAGAGCATTCATCATTATCTAGTTTAGAAACATTAAATTCATCAACAACTTTAAGATTATCTTTTAAAAGCTTATTAAGCCTTTTTTTAATCATTGGATATTGTTGACCATAAAGAATATAAAGC
>JBNMLE010000028.1:0-12585 GCA_050874705.1 Bacilli bacterium | reverse complement strand
ATTGTGAAGTTTACTTCTGTGATACATTCTGTGCTTGGCAGAAAGGATCTAACGAGAATTCTAACGGGCTTCTTAGAGAGTTCTTTCCTAAAGGCTATAATTTAAGTAGATATACCCAGGTTTATATTGATAAAAAGGTAAATTTAATTAACAATAGACCTAGGAAATTTAACAACTGGATATCTCCATCAAAATTGATGTCTGAAGCTATCTCTGAGTGTTGCACTTAAGATTGCAATTTACTATTGGAGAAACACAAAAATAAATTTGTTAAGGAAATCTTATGCCATCAAGTGAAGAATATTTAAATTTCATATTAGAACAACTATCAGATCTTAATAACATAACTTATAGAGCAATGATGGGCGAGTTTTTGCTATATTACAACAATAAACTTGTTGGTGGAATATATGATGATAGGTTATTAATTAAACCTATTAAAAAAGTAAAAGAATATATGACAAACATCCATTATGAAAAACCATATGAAGGCGCGAAGGAGATGCTTTTAGTGGATAATGTTGATGATAAAGAATATTTAAATAAAATTTTTGATATTTTGTACGATAATTTACCAAATAAAAAGTAGCCAAATTTTAATACAGCAACTGCTCTTCCACTAGTGACATTTTCATTACAAATGTCGTAATTTTTATAAATTTCCGCGACATTTTAATTATGAATGTCATAAATCGTTTTATACAATAGTGCCAATATTGAAAAAGAAAGGTATTTTTTATGAACGAGATTTCAATTGCAGGTAAAAGTTACAGTGAAGAAGAAATTAAGAGAATTGGTCAAACTTCACTTAAAAAAACAAAATTAGGCCGTTTAATCCATGGAATAATTTGGGGAGTTTTTGGTTTGTCAGTTGTTATTACTGGTATATCAAACTGCGCCTCAGGAAGCATTAGTGCTGGAATGCCGTTGATATTTATATTCTTACCACCATTTATTATTGGATTAGTCTTATTTATTAAATCTTTTTTTGTAAAAGGAAATCCATATGACGAAGGAATTAAAGTTTTAAATAAAAGAAATGGTGGTCTTAACGAAAAAATTGAAAACGCAGATAAGGTTGAAAGATTATCATCTGATAAAGAAATGGTTCTTTCATCAAATCCAATGTTTAAGTTTATGATTGATTCATCAACCATGAGATTCCAAATTCTTCAAGGCACAATGCTCACCAAAATTTACGATGCAAAAGATTTATTAACTTACGAAATTAGAGTTGATAATGAACTTGTTGTTGACTCACAAACACAAAGCAAAAAAGGTGTTGGAAAATCTGTTGCGATGGGTCTTGCTGGAAAAGCTTTATTCGGCAATGGTGGAGCAGGTATGATGACTGGAGCAATGGGTGCAAGCCAAAAAACAAATTCTAAATCAACATCTAAAGAAATTCATCATTACACATTAGTCTTAAAAGTAAACGATATTATTCATCCATCATATGTTTGTGAATTAGCTTCCATTGAAATAGCGGAAGAAATTGCAGGTACTTTATCAATTATTGATAATGCTAAAAAAGATGCAAAAGAAGAAAGCGTTGAAGTAGAAGAAACTAAATCTGAAGAAAAACAAACAAATCTTGATACAACAGATATTGAAAAACTTAAAAAATATAAAGATCTTTACGATAGTGGCGTTATAACTAAAGAACAATTCGAAAAGAAAAGAGATGAACTTCTAGGTTTATAATCTTTTATGTTTTGCAAGTCATGCGGCAAAGAAATTAGCAATGACTCTATTTATTGTTCATTTTGTGGTGCCAAACAAGATAATTGTGCGAATAAAGCTACTTATAACCAAAATTTTACAAATGGAAATTGTAATTTTTCAGAACAAAGATTTGATTTAAATAATAGTATTCAACTGGTAGAAATTAGTAATAAAAAGCAACTGGAAAACGCTCTTGATTTGCAGATTAAAGTTATTAGTTTAAAAGGAAAACTACTTAATGAAATATATAAGCAAATCGAAGATGCGATGGAAAAACGAAGATCGGACCACAAACTATCAATGGCAGGATTTTTATTAGCTCTTGGTAGCATTTTAACTTTTCAATGGTGGGGAATATTAGTCGGAAGCGTTTTAAATGTTGTGAATTTGATGTCACTTGATGAAAAGTATTTAACAGAATTCAAAAATTACAATATGTCGTTTTTTGTTGATCAAAATGGTAATAAAACATTATTGTTATTTCTTACAAGTTCTTTCCACTCTGACATCGATGTGATAAGCGGGTATGAAAACTATTATTTTATTAATGGAATATCAAAAACAGTTGTTTGCAAATGCGGCAACAAGTTAAGTGGAAGAAATTATAACGAAAAATTTAATAGACTTCTATGTCCTAAATGTGGTCGCATTATTGTTAATAGAATTTCGTTAGATAAATAAGAAAGCCACAATATTATAAAAATACTTAAAATAATAAGATGATAAAACAATTTATGTAATAAATGCATAAGTTGTTTTTATTTGGTATCATATTAAAAGGGAAAAAGGAAGATATGAATAAGAATATAATTGGACTTGTCTCATTACTTGCAATAAGCTTGTCTTTTGTAAAACAACCAAATGTTAATAAGATTGTCGAAGAAGATAACCTTGTTAATGCTGTCACAACAGAAATAACGATGAAGCAAATCGCAGATTTTTTAGTTACAAAAAAGGAACATTATCCACTAAGTGATGAATTTATCGAAAGATATCAACAAACTAGTGGAGGTTATCTTGACTATGCAAAACAAGTTGGTCATGTTGTTGATAAAAGCATTCATGAACCAAATCAAAAATGGCATTTCTTTGATTCTTGGTACTATCGAACGATTGAAGAAGAAGCCGCCGAAGGAAAAGATTTCGAAGTTGACAGTGCAAAATCGCGTGTTTATTCAAAATTATTATGTCCAGAACTTCTTCTTTGGATATATGAAGCTTGTGATGTATCACCTAGCAAAGTAAAAAAAGCAAAAGATGTTGCTGAACAAGGCAAATCTTCAAAAACTGCAACAACAACAATCGCCTCAAATATGAGAAAAGTTGTCTCTTGGGAAGATTTAGAAGTAAATATTCTTAAATTTATCAATCAATAGAATTATGAAATATAAAAATTTAGTTTTAAGTATAATCTCATCTATCATTCTATTAAGCGGATGTGATGAGCAAAGCAATATAATTTCTTCTTCTAATAGTAACTCATCATCTATTAGCGATATTTCAAGTGATTCATCATCGAAAGATGGTTCTAATAATGATTCATCAACTTCGCAAGATAGTTCGACTGGTGGAACATCAACTTCACAAGATAGTTCAAGTAGTGGATCAACTTCAACGAGTGAAAGTTCCTTTTTAAATAAATATGATGTCAAATTTGATTTAGGGACTAGAAAAACCGCAAAACCATTTGCTACAAAAGAAGAAATATTTGAAGCTTTTTCTCCATGCGATCCATCCACTAACATTATAAAAGAAGTTAGCTCTTTTGAAACTGTTTATGGAGGTGGAAGCGGAGGAAGCGGTGAAAATAAATGGTACGCTGGTGACATGATTAAATTCGGTACAACAAGCGTAAACGGAAACATTGTTTTAGAACTTAACGCTGATGTAAATGCGGTCAAGTTAAGCGGATATGCTTATGTGCCTTCTGCAACAATACAAGTTGGTGATTCTAATTCATCACTTTGGGGTGAAGGTGGTGAATCTTCATCAAGTATTTCAACAGTTAAATTAGATGGATTAAACGAAGTTGGCAAAGATGTTGTTGATAATAAACAAATAAAAACAATTGATGTTTCTTTTGATGCGACAAGAAGTTTAAAAATTGCTACCACTAATAAAAAACCATTATTTTTGACTGCAATTGAATTTGTAACAACAGAAATTAAAACATTTACTATTACTTGGAAAAACTATAATGGAGATATTCTTGAAGTTGATAGCGATGTTCCTTATGGAAGTAAACCATCATTTGATGGAGTTAAACCAGTTAAAGAATTATCTGATGGAAAAGAATATATTTTTGTTGGATGGACACCAAATGTTAATAATGTGACATGTGATATGACATATGTTGCTAGATTTATTGAAAAAGGCGAAGAAGTTCGTCCAACTGGGGAAGCTATAAAAATTAATGACGAATATATTGAATATGGATTATATCCTCAAAGCTATGTTAAAGACTCAAATATAACTTCTGTCTTAGAGAATTTGCCTACAGATATAAATAATTGGATTCTTTATAATGGCGAATATTATTGCAAAAAAACTGCACAAGTATATAACAACGAATCATATACATTTAATGATGGAACTTCGATTGTTAATGGAAAAGAATATTATTTTAAATGCGAACCAATTGGATGGAAAATCTTAAATGCTAATAATAGTGAATACAAACTTCTATCTAATACATTATTAGATTCACACGTTTTTCATGATAATTATGATGAAAGAACAATTGATGGAAACATTATTTATAGTAACAATTATCAATATAGTTCAATCCGTTCATATTTAAATGATGAATTCTTAAATACAGCATTTGCTTTAAATAGCAATAATCTTCTTGCTAATAACGATTCTTATCAAGACAAAGTTTCACTTCTAAGTAAAGATGATTATTTAAATGCTTCTTATGGCTTTGAAAGCGACATAAGTGTTAAATCAACATCAAGAGAATGCAAAGTTAGCGAATTCGCCCGTGCGTCAGGTTCATGGTATAATACTGACAATTATAATGGTTCTTATTGGACAAAGACTTCTTCAACTGATTTTAATTATTCAGCCTATAACATCAACGGTTCTGGATTTATAAGTGATTACGCTGTTGATGGTAATTCTCATTCAATAAGACCAACAATTACAATATCTTTATAAGGAGAATATGTATAAATATGAAAAAAAGATTAATTCCATTAAGTTTAGCGCTTCTTATCACTCTTGTAGCAGGATGCGATAATTCAAGTAGTTTGATTAGTTCAAGTAATACTGACACAATTACATCATCTGACACAGGATCAAACACATCTACAACAGGTGGTTCTTCAACTACTACAACAACTACATCAATAAGTCATAGTGAAGTAGGAGAATATGATACATTAGAAGATTGTAATAATGCTGCAGTTGGAAAAAATGTCCATGTTTTAGCGACTATTACAGGAACTGATGGTTCAGGCTATTTCCTTCAAGATAATACTGGCGAATTTTATGCCTATTATGGCGATAACGCTCCAAAGAAAACAATTGGAAACATTTATGAAATTAAAGGCAATATTGGAGAATACGCTGGTAATAAACAAATTGCAAAAGATGCATCTATAGTTGATACAGGTAGCAAAGGCGATATAAGAATTAAAGAAGCAAATTCCTATAACGATTTAAATACATATAAATATTCACCAGTAAAATTAACAGTTAAATTAGATACGCTTGCTTCATATTCAAGCGGTAAAGATACAAGAATCAATGTTGATTTTAACGGTCAAACACTTTTAGTGTTCTTCAAAAGATTTATTGCTAATGGTGATAAAATTGTTGAAAGAATTAATTCAGCGGGTGCTGGAAATAAATTTGTAATTAACGGAGGATTTGCTACAGCATATCAAGGAAGCCCACAAGTTGTAATTAGTGATCCAAACCAAATTGAAGTTAGTGAAATAACAACAGAAGAGCAAAAACTTGAATACGCAAGAGGACTAATTTCTTCACTTACTGATTTAAATGGTAAGAAAATTTATACATCGCAATATTTCCCAACAAGTGGTGATCACGGAATTACCTTTGCATATGAAAGTAGCAATACTTCTATCTTATCTAATAATGGAAATGTAACTCGTCCAGAAAACACTGATAGTAGTGTTACATTAACAATTAAGATTTATCTTGATGGTGTATTAAAAGAAACTCTTAGCGTTAGCTTTACTGTTGTCGCCAAAGGTTCAAGCGAACTTAGCGATGAAGCAAAAAAATATTATTCTTCAATTGATTTCTCCACTAGTGGAGCGACATTAAAAACTTCATTATATAACTTAATTAGCAATCACACTGTTGTTGCTTATGGAAATCTTGCTAGTGTGTATGCTGATAGCGATACATATGTAGGAGAAGATGGACAAACTTATCTTGTTGATATTTATTCAAATCAAAAATATACCTTAAGCGATTCTGGTAGTAGCGCTTCTAATGAAGGTGAAGGCTGGAACAGAGAACATACTATTCCACAAAGCTGGTTTAATAAACAATCTCCAATGGTTAGTGATGCTTTCCATATTTACCCAACAGATATAAAAGTTAATAGCATGAGAGGAAGCTATTTATATGGAGAGGTCTCAAATGCAAGATTTACTTCATCAAACGGCTGCAAAGTTGGTAGCAGTGCTACATCTGGAATAAGTGGAACTGTTTTTGAAGTCGCTGATGAATATAAAGGCGATATTGCAAGAACATATTTCTATATGGTTACAGCATATGAAAATAAAGCTGGTTCTTGGGGTAATCATTTTTCAAATAATGATTTCTCTAAATTGACAAGTGCTTCATTAAAATTATTTATGAAATGGGCCGAAGAAGATCCAGTAAGTGAAAGAGAAATTTTAAGAAATAATGGTATTTACAAACATCAAAAGAACCGTAACCCATATATTGATGTCCCTGATTTAGCGGAACGCGTATTTTCATCACTTTTATAATATGGATAATTCAGCAAATAGATTTTTACAACTATATAATGATTTAGATAATGTCCTTATGGAAAGATATGGGCAATATGATAATTCTTTTTCCTATATCGCCAAATATGCTTTTGAATTAATGAAATCTTCTAATTATAAAATTCATGAAAAAGGAAGAATTCTTAATGAAATAAGACAAATAAGAAATGCTTTAGTTCATGACTTTGATATGAATAAAGATAGTCTTATTTCTATCAGTGATAAAACATTGTCATTCCTTGAAAAGGAAATTGTTGAATTAACTCATCCAAAATGTGCGATTGATATTTGCACGCCTTATAAGAAACTTTTGTTTGCTAAATTAGATGATGATGTTAATAAAATAATGAAAATAATGCTTGAAAAAGGATTTTTACAATTTCCTATTATTGATGATTATCAGCATTTGCTTGGTGTTTTATCACCAAATACAATAATGCAATATATCGCTTTAAAAAATAAAAATATTAGCGATGAAAAAGTATATGATTTAGATGGATATTTCCCAATTAAAAAACATATAAGTGAACATTACACTTTTGTTAAAGAAAAAGAACTAATGCAAAATGTGGCGAATTTATTCGATAAAATGTATGAAAATGGTAAACGTTTAGCGGTTATTTTTGTAACAAAAGATGGAAGAGAAGATCAACCAATATTAGGCGTTATAACGCCATTTGATATATTGAAATTAGATAATATTTAAGGAGATAAATATGCTATTACTCGATGATTTTTTAAGTTATGTAAAGATTGATACTCAATCAGATGAAAATTCTTCTACATCGCCTTCTTCAAAAAAACAATATGATTTATTAAATTTATTGAAGAAAGAATTAGATGATCTTGGCGTTAAAAACACATTAGACGAATATGGAAGATTATATGGATTTATTCCAGGAAACGATAAATATGATTGCGTTGGTCTTTGTGCGCATGTTGACACCGCACTTGAATGTAGTGGCAAAGACGTTAAACCTCAAATAGTAAATAATTATGATGGGAAAGATATTCCATTAGGTAATAGTGGTTTATTTCTTTCAAAGAAGGATTTCCCTAAATTAAATGAATGTTTAAATAAAACAATTATAACCACTGACGGGACAACTCTTTTAGGAGCAGATGATAAAGCTGGTGTCGCAATTATTAAAGAAGTTATTAGAAATGTTTTAAAAATGGATAAAGAATCAAGACGCCCTTTAGCGGTTCTTTTTACTCCAGATGAAGAAATTGGTCGCGGTCCTGAACATTTTAATCTTGATTTATATAAAGCAAAATTTGCTTATACAATTGATGGAGCTGATCCAAAATATATATCATTTGAAAACTTTAATGCAAAATCAATAAATGTTCATATAGTTGGAAAATCAATTCATCCAGGGGAAGGCAAAGGCAAATTAATTAATGCAATTTTGCTTATGAATGAATTTATTTCTTTACTTCCAAAAGATATGACTCCATATATGACAAGTGGAAGAGAAGGATTCAATCATATTGTTTCCATTAATGGAGATGTTGAAAATGCAGATGCTTATTATATTTTAAGAAATCATGATTCTAAAATATTAGAAAAACAAGTAAATGATTTTGTTCTTGCTAAAGAAAAAATCGAAAATGAATATAAACAAGCAAAAGTTGAACTCACTATCAAAGATCAATATAAAAATATGCTTGAAGTTATTGAAAAGCATCCTGAATGTAAAATATTAATCGAAAATATTTATAACAAATTACATATTCCTTTTGAATATGAAGCCACTCGTGGAGGCACAGATGGCGCAACATTTTCATTTATGAATTGTCCATGCCCAAATCTTGGAACTGGTTCATATAATCATCATGGTCGATATGAATTCGCAGTTCTTGAAGAAATGGAATTAATGGCAAAAATAGTCACTGAAATATATAAGATTTAATTTAAATACAATTTTTTAGCCATTTCTTTTAGAAAATCATCGCTAAGCATATTTCTAAAATCATCTATATTATTTATTTGATAATTTTCAGTATAGAAATATATTTTATTGATAACTTTATCGTTTTTGTTTTTAGCTTTTAAATAATCTTTGCTTGTAAAATGAGAATAATATTGTTCTTCAAAGACAGTTAATATCATTCTTCTAAGCATCGCTAGAAGAGATTCTTCAATCCAATAATCAAAATGTACATTTGGATATAAATTTTCATAATATTTAGCCGCTAAATAAAGATATATGCCATCGCCAACATTGTGCCAAATATCTACGAAAGCATAATCAAAATCATGTTTTTGTTCTAAATATAAGAAAGCATCTTCGTTAATAATTTTAATTTTTTGTTTATTTTTAAAATAAGGAAGGATTTCTTTATTAAATAATTCGATAATAGTGGAGTCTTTTTCAACAATCAATATTTCATCAACTTCTTCTTTTAAAGAAACCATATATGAGAAATATCCTAAACCTAATCCAACAACAAGAACTTTTCCAAAAGCATTTTCAATTGGTTTTTTCATTGTGTTGATTTCGTGAGGAATAATGCTCATCCAAATTTTTTCATCATTTATAATTGCGGGATAATTAAATTTTTCTTTAAAATAACCAATAGGCACTAATTCTTTAAAATATTTATCATCAATTTTAATTTCATCATAAGTAAATGCTTGATATGGATTATAAGTTAAATAACAAAGGAATCTATTTTTGTTTTTAGCAAATTTTGGTTTTATATTTACAAAATATTCATTTTTATTATAGTCATTAACATTTAATTCCTTTATATCATTAAAATGATATTTTTCATTCATTTCTTTAAAATATTCATCGTTAATATCGACATCAGTTTTTTCAATTAATGCTTTAAAATAATTATCATTATTTCTCTTAATGTCTTCTTTATTAAGATTGTTATTTTCTTCACTTAAAAGAATATTTATAAGTTCAACCGCGGACATATTGTCTTCCTTAGTTGATAAATATTTTTCTATTTCTTTTTCTACGTTTTTATTAATTAATATTTTCATTTTATATATCTACCCGCAAAAGATAATAATGTATTTTGATATTTTTCAAGTTGTTTTTTTGATTCATTGTGATTTGCATCAATAAATGTAACAACTTCTTTTTTAATTTCATCTTTAACAAATTGTTCACAATAAGAAAGATTATCATATTTAACATATGTATCTTTATCTCCATGAATAAATAAGACAGGAACTTTAGTATTTGTTAGAGGAGCTTTTACATCATCATTAATGGAAAAACCATTGCATCTACAAACAAATTTTGTGGCTAACAAAATAATACTAGTCATAGGCTTATTAAATTTTGTTCTTAATTGGTCTTTTATAACGAACTTTAAATTTCCATAGCCACAGTCTTCGATGATACATTTTATATTATTTGGAACTTTATCTGCGCACATCATTGAAATATGCGCTCCCATTGAAACGCCCATAAGAACTATTTCATAATTTGGATTTTTATTTATCATTAAATTGATCCATCTTAGAACATCATCGATTTCTTTTTGTCCCATTGAAAAATATTTCCCATCGCTTGTATCGTGAGCTCTATTGTTTGGTAACAAAACATCATAACCATTTTCAAAAAATATTTTAGCTTGTGTAGTGGAAGAGTAATATCTTCCATGATATCCATGAAGAATGACCGCTAATTTGTTTGAATGATTGTTCAAAAAATATCCTTTTAAAGTTAGCTTATCTTTTGAAATAATTGTTAATTCTTCAGTTCTTTGGTTTGAAAACCATATTCTAGAAGGTTCTTTTTTATCTAATGGGTTTTCGTTTTCAGCAAAATGTTCATCGCCTTTTCTTCTTTTAAAAACAGTGTTATATGTTACAATGCCAAATGTTAAAAACAAACCGAAAATTATTAATAAAACCGCGGTTAAGGATAATGAAATTATTAACTCAATCATATCTTTAATTTTATATAAAATTATTAATAATACAAAATATATTTTTATATATTAAATTTCTTTATGAAAATAATTTATGAAATAACTCTCATAAGAAAATACTATTTGATATTATATTTTTATGATTAGCGAGGCAACATTATACGAGAAAAGACAGGCTCATTTGACATCTTTTCAAACGAAATTAGATAATAAGCTTTCATCATTTAAAGAAAAACAATTATCTTTAATTGAAAATAATGTTAAAGAATTTGCTAAAACTCATGATGAAATCGATACATCTTTATATCGTATACGATTAGAACTTAAATATAATAACAAACTAAAAAAACTCGAAAATAAATATCAAGAAAAATACGCTTCAGCAGTTATAAAAAACGAAGCCAAAGATAGAGAACTTCTTAAAAACAGCAAACGCGTATGGGAAATTGATTTTTTAAGAGGTGTTGCTATATGGGGCATGGTTTTTGATCATTGCACCGCGGACTTTTGGATGTTTTTCAAAGGTTTGTTTTCAAATAGTGATACTGGGTGGCTAAATTTTATGGTTAACCAAACCCAAGCATATTGGGATTCTTCTTTTAGAATTGGTGTAAGATTATTTGGTGTTTTCTTATTCGTTTTTCTATGTGGAGTAAGCACAGTTTTTTCTAAAAACAATTGGAAAAGAGCGCTTGGACTTGTTGGTTTTGGACTCGCAATAACTATTCTTTTAGCGTTTATTGCGAATATTCTTAATAATTACGATTTACAAGTTTTATTGTCTATCATGACAACTATAGGATTATGCCTTCTTACTTATACTGGCGTCTCTTATCTATGTAAGAAACTATTTGGAAAGAAATCGTGGAAGTGGATCTCCCTTGGAATATTTATCGCTTGTTCAATTTTCTGGGCTATTATGTCCTCAATTAATTACATGCATATAGAAGCTGATCCTCCACATACTTTAGATACATTATTTGATAGATTCTATTTCATTTTCAATAATAATGGAAATGATATTGGATGGTTTTATCAATATAAAAATTTAGATGCATCAAATATTTATAAAGTTATCTTAGGTTTAAAAGGATTTGGTAGCGATTGGTTAGGCTTATTCCCATATATTGGTTATATTTTCCTTGGAGGTTTCGTTGGAGAAACTGTTTATAAAGATAAAAAATCTATTATTAAATATTTCTACCACAAAGAAGATAGAAAACTTTCTGGTGAAGCATATTTCTTATCAAAACAAGGCCAACTTAATGCCGAAATTAATCAAAAATTAAGACTCATTGCCTATCCTGGAAGACATACTTTATTAGTGTATGTTTTACACCAACCAATATTTTTCGCGATTATGATTCCGATATTATTAATGTCTGGTTACACGTTATCAATTTTTTAGAAGGTAGAAAAAATGAAAGATATAATGAATCCATGTCAAAAAGAACAATCGATATATGAAGCAATTTTAAAAACTTCAAAAAAATATCCTAATAACAACGCTTTAAGGTATTTTGGCAAGACTTTTAAATATAAAAAAGTTTTAAAAAGAATTAATCAATTTGCGTTTTCATTATCAAAAATTGGCGTTAAAAAAGATGATGTGGTGACTATATGCCTTCCAAATATTCCTGACGCTATTTATTTGTTATATGCGATTAATCAAATAGGTGCGATAGCAAATATTGTTCATCCTTTATTTACATTTGAACAAATGGATGAAAATTTATCTATGATTCAATGCAAATTATTATTTTGTTTAGATACTGATTATCAAAAGTTTTTCCCTTTAATTAAAAAAGGAATAACAATTTATACATGTTCTCCTGTTAGCGAATTATCATTAATAATGAAACTTGGCTATAAAAAGAAAAATAAATCAAAATTAGAACAAAAATCTGACTTTAAAGTCGAAGATTTCTATAAAAATGATGTTTTAACTGATTTCGACAAACGCTTT
>JBNMLE010000027.1:0-12815 GCA_050874705.1 Bacilli bacterium | reverse complement strand
TTTTAAATAAAATAATAATGTTTATTATATGAATGCGGTTTTTTAATAAATATTTTCTTTTTTCTATTATTATAGAGAATATGAAAACATTCATTCTTCTTTCTGCGGTTCCTGGCGCAGGAAAATCTACCTGGGCTCTTCAATATCAAATGACTCATCCACATGTTTACATTGTTTCAAGCGATGATATACGAAAAGAATTAACTGGTGTATATCAAAACTGGGATAAAGAACAAGAAGTATGGGATTTATATTTTAAAAGAATTATTGAATATAGAGATTTGTTTGATGATGTTACTGTTATTGCTGATTCCACGAATATACAAAATAAATTTAGATTATTTTATGGTCAAAACGTCACCGGGTTTGATAAAAAATGCTTAATTATTTTAGATAGACCTTTGGATATTGTTTTTAAACAAAATTTGGAAAGAAGCAGTGACAAGATTGTTCCTGAAGATGTTATTAAATCAATGCATGGTAGATTTGAGATTCCTACACAAGAAGTAATTGATTCATATGATGAATTTATTACTATCCATAAATGGAAAAAGCTTCCTGGTATAGGAGAAAATTAATATATAAATATTTAAATAAAAAATGTGTTATTATTAATTCATGAATAAAACACAAGCAAAAAAATATTTATCTTTCATAAAAAACACAAACAAGAGATGTCTAACTTGTGAACAGCTCTCTAGACATATTGGAATATATCCAGAAATTATTGCTGAACAATTATCTTTTTTTGAGCCTATGCTTGCGATGGATCCTGAATATGATTTAAAAGATCTTGTTCCAACTATTGAAGAATATGTTGAAAGTCTTGAAGCAAAAAAAGAAAAGAAACAAAAAACCATTAATACTAAAAAGAAAACAATACAATATAAAGGTGTTAATGATTTCATTTATCAAAAGATGACCATCGGGGGATTCTTTGATAGAAGTCTATCGTTAAATGATGCGGACTTAAAAATATTAAGAAAGCTTGTCAACGAAGAAATCGATTTGCTTAAAAAGAATAAGAAGAAAAATAAATAATAAAATTTATAAAGGTTTCAAAATTAAAAATTGAAACTTTTTTATTTTTTATATTCATGAAATCGGTTTCAAACCCTAAATTTTTATTGATTGAACAATTATATAAAATTATAATTATTTTGATAATTAAGGAGTTTTATTAATGGAAATTAAAAAATCATTCCTATCGGTTGATGGCAATACTGCCGCAGCTATTGGTAGCTATTATTTTACCGAAGTTGCTGGTATTTATCCTATCACACCGTCATCACCAATGGCAGAATTGGTCGATGTTTATGCCTCACAAGGTAAGAAAAACCTTTTTGGCACACCTGTAAAAGTTGTTGAAATGCAATCCGAAGCCGGTGCTTCAGGAACAGTTCACGGCGCTCTTCAAGCAGGCGCTCTTGCAACAACTTATACTGCATCACAAGGTTTATTATTGATGATTCCAAACCTTTATAAATGGTGCGGTGAACTTCTTCCAGCAGTTCTTCATGTTTCCGCTAGAAGCTTAGCAACACGTTCACTTTCAATTTTTGGTGATCATCAAGATATTTATGCTTGCCGTCAAACCGGCGCAACAATGATTTGTTCACATTCAGTTCAAGAAATCGCTGACCTTGCTCCAATGGCACATCTTATTGCTATTGAATCACAAGCACCAGTCATCCATTTCTTTGATGGATTTAGAACAAGTCACGAAATTCAAAATGTTGAATTTTTAGATGAAGAAGTATATAGAAAATTACTTCCAATGGACAAGGTTGAAGAATTTAGAGCACGTGCTTTAAATCCACATTCTCATCCAGTTACTCGTGGTGGAGCTGAAAACGACGATATTTACTTCCAAGGTCGTGAAGCTCAAAATGCTCATTATGACAAGGTAGTAGAAATTGCTGAAAAATATTTCAAGAAAGCCACAAAATTAACAGGTAGACCTTATGCACCATTTGTTTATTATGGTGATCCAAAAGCAACAGATGTTATCGTTGCAATGGGTTCTGTTACTGAAACAGCAATTGAAGTTATCGATGGACTCGTTAAAGAAGGAAGAAAAGTTGGTCTTGTTAAAGTTCACCTTTATCGTCCATTCTCCGCAAAACATTTAAGCAAAGCTCTTCCTAGAAGCGCCAAACGCGTTGCAGTCTTAGACCGCACAAAAGAAATGGGCGCAACTGGCGAACCACTTTATCTTGATGTAGTTGCTGCATTAAAACAAGTTGGTCGTAAAAACGTTGAAGTTTATGGTGGACGTTATGGTCTTTCAAGTAAAGATACTCAACCAAAACACATCAAATCAGTTTATGATTTCTTGGATAACAATCCATTCCATAACTTTACAGTTGGTATTAACGATGATGTCACTCATCTTTCAATCCCTGTTGATGATAGCTTCCATGTTAAGAGCGATTATACATCATGCTTATTCTATGGTTTAGGTAGTGATGGTACTGTCAGCGCTAATAAATCATCAATTAAGATTATTGGTGATGCAACTCATCAATACGCTCAAGCTTATTTCCAATACGATTCACGTAAAGCTGGTGGCGTTACTCGCTCACATTTAAGATTTGGACATTCACCAATTCGTTCAACTTATTATGTTGAAAATGCAGACTTTATTTCTTGCTCACTCGATACATATGTTCTTAAATTCGATATGATTAAGAACCTTAAGAAAGGTGGAACATTCCTTCTTAATACAGATATGAGCGATGAACAACTTATCAAAGCTCTTCCAAACCGTGTAAAACATCAATTAGCGGAAAAAGAAATTAAATTCTATGTTATTGACGCTAATAAGATCGCTTCAGAAATCGGTATGGGTCGTCATACAAATACAATTCTTCAAGCATCATTCTTCTATTTGAATCAAAATATTATGCCATATGAAGAAGCAAATGCTTGGATGAAGAAATTTGCTAAGAAGACATATAGCAAAAAAGGCGAAGAAGTTGTACAACTCAACTACAAAGCCATTGATGCTGGTACAGAAGGTCTTCGTGAAGTCAAAGTTGATCCAAAATGGATTGAACTTCCTTCATATAGAGAAAGAGAAAATACTGGAGATGAATATTTCGATAGCTATGTAAATGTTATTGGAACACTTGATGGAGATACTCTTCCAGTTAGCAAATTTAATGAATTTGAACTTCTCGATGGCACAATGAAGAACGATATTACATTTAAAGAAAAACGTTCAATTGCTGATAGAGTTCCACTTTGGAATAGCAAAGAATGTATTCAATGTAATAACTGTGCATTCGTTTGCCCACATGCAACAATTAGACCATTCCTTCTCAATGAAGAAGAACTTAATAACGCTCCAGAAATCGTTAAGAGCGATGTTCTTGACGCAATGGGCGTTAAAGGCATGAAATATCGTTTACAAATTTCACCAGAAAACTGTGTCGGTTGTGGTCTTTGTGTTACTGAATGTAACGCTAATAAGATTGGCAAACACGCCTTAACAATGGTTGAAGCTAAATCGCAATTCGATCAAGAAGAAGGTGCAAATTATCTCTTCAAACATGTTTCATACAAAGCTGATGCTCTTCCAGCAGCACTTCAAAGCTCAGTTAAAGGTGTTGGATTCTTAATGCCTTATATGGAAGTTTCAGGCGCTTGTGCTGGATGTGGTGAAACACCATATTATAGACTTGCTTCACAATTATTTGGTAAAGACATGCTTGTTGCTAACGCTACAGGATGTTCATCAATTTATTCTGGTTCAACTCCATTAACACCATTCTGCACAGACAAAAATGGTGAAGGTGTTGCTTGGGCTAACTCATTATTCGAAGACAATGCTGAATTCGGTTATGGTATGAGAACCGCAACTGATTACCGTTTAGGTCAAATCGTTTCAATTCTTGAACCAGCTCTTGAACGTCGTGGAGTAAGCAAAGAACTTAAAGCGGCTATTCGTTCATATTTAGAAAATATTAAAAACAAAGAAGAAGCTCGCAAAATTATTCCTGAACTTGTCAGACTTGTTAAAGAAAGCAAAGACAAAAAGATCAAAGCAGTTCTTGAATATGAAAGAGACTTACTTGATAAATCAGTTTGGATCATCGGTGGTGATGGTTGGAGCTATGATATCGGTTACGGCGGTCTTGACCATGTAATCGCTAACGACCAGGATGTCAACATCATGGTTCTTGATACTGAAGTTTATTCAAATACAGGTGGTCAATCTTCTAAATCATCTCAAACTGGTAGTATTGCTAAATTTACTGCTTCAGGTAAGACAGGTGAAAAGAAGAACCTTGCTCTCATCGCTATGAGCTATGGACATGTCTATGTTGCTCAAGTTTCATTAGGCGCAAATCCTGCAAAAGCAATTCAAGCCTTTAAAGAAGCTGAAAGCTATAATGGACCATCCTTAATCATTTGCTATGCACCATGTGCAAACCATGGTATTAAAGGTGGATTAAGCAATTCAATGAAAGTTGAAAAGAAAGCTGTCGAATGTGGTTACTTTACAACATTCCGTTATGATCCACGCAATATTGAACAAGGAAAACCAGCTTTAACACTTGATTGCAAAGAACCTGATTTCACAAAATTCCGTGAATTTGTCATGGGTGAAACAAGATTCTCTCAACTTCCAGTTGTTAACCCAGCTCACGCAGAAGAACTCCTTCAAAAGAGTGAACGTTGCGCTAAAGAACGTTGGGAAAGAATCAAAAAATTCGGTTTATAATAACAAAATAAAAATGGTCTTGGAGAAATCCAGGACCATTTTTTTGTTGTAATAAATTATAATGTGTTAATTATTTCTTTTAATGCATTGGCGGATTTATGTAGTTCATCTTTTTCTTCATCCGCTAGATGAATTTCAAGAACTGATTGAATTCCATTGCTTCCAACGATTGATGGAAGTGATAAACATAAACCATCTAATCCATATTGGCCTTCACATAATGTTGAAACAGGTAACATTGTATGAGTATTATTGACAATGCAGTTTGCAATATGAGCAACTGAGATAGCAACTCCATAATATGTTGCACCTTTTCTTTTGATGATTTCATATGCTGAATCTCTTACAGATTCATATATTTCTTTCATCGCTTCTTTGTGGTTGTAGTGGCCTCTTAATTCACAGAATTCATTTAATGGAACTCCAGAAATATTAGCAATTGACCATGTAACAAGTTCGGAATCTCCATGTTCTCCAATAATAACAGCGTGAACATTTCTAGAATCAACTTTCAAATGTTGAGAAATAAGATATTTAAGTCTCGCTGTATCAAGAACAGTTCCTGAACCAAAGACTCTATTTTTTGGTAATTTTGATTCTTTCAATGCGACATAAGTTAAAATATCAACTGGATTAGAAACAATTAATAATATTCCTTCCATGTTTACTTTATTTATATCGCTAATGATTGACTTCATAATTGCAACATTTTTATTTATTAAATCAAGGCGTGTTTCGCCAGGCTTTTGATTAGCACCGGCAGTGACGATAACAATCGCAGCATCTTTAATTTCTTCATAATCACCTGCGTGAATGTCCATTGAACTGGTGTAAGGAAGACCATGTGAAAGGTCCATGGCTTCTCCAATAGCTTTTTCTTTATTCGCGTCAATTAAAACAATTTCGCTAAAAAGTTCTTCTTCAAGAAGAGCAAATGCGATTGATGAACCCACAAATCCACATCCGATGATTGCAACTTTTTTAATATTAACCATAATTTTTCCTCTCTTTCTAATCATTTTATAGCATAAAAAGATATATTTGTCTTTTGATACGCTCTAACAATTTTTATTTTACTAAATCGATTAATGTAAAAGGAATAATTTTTGTAAGTTCATCAAGAGTTGTTTCTATTTGTAGGCCTACTTTGCCTCCACTTAGATATATTTTTTCTTTATCTTTAATTGAAATATCTATAAAAGTTTTAAAGAATTTTTTCATTCCTATTGGAGAGCATCCTCCGTGAATATAGCCAGTTAATGGTAGAAGTTCTTTTGCTTTTACCATTTCAATATATTTTTCATTTGTTGCTTCTGCAGCTTTTTTTAAATCAAGCTCTTTATTAACAGGTATCATAAAAACATAATGATTTTTGCTTTTTCCAATTGTCACTAAAGTTTTAAAGCATAATGATGGATCTTCATTTAAAAAAGTAGCAATTTCCATTCCGTTAGTGAAATTATCATATTCATGTACTTTATAATTGATTTTCTTTTGATCGAGAAGTCTTAATGCGTTTGTTTTCATAATAAAAGCTCCCTTCTTATTATACCAACATTTTGGTCCAAATTATGGGAGCATTTTCAATATAAATGGTCGGGACAATGAGATTTGAACTCATGGCCTCTTCCTCCCTAAGGAAGCGCGATACCAAGCTACGCTATGTCCCGAGTAATTAATATAATATCAAATTATAATGAATATAGTTATATTTATTTAATTGTGGTAAAATGCGTAAATATGGAAAGCAAAGAAATTGTTATTAAAGGTGCTAGAGAGAATAATTTAAAGAATATTGATTTATCAATACCTAAACATTCTTTAGTTGTTTTTACTGGTTTATCAGGTTGTGGAAAAACCTCTTTAGCATTTGACACTATTTTTGCAGAAGGACAAAGAAGATTTGTCGAATCTTTATCTTCTTATGCAAGACAATTTTTAGGTGGAATGGAAAAACCTGATGTCGATTCAATCGATGGTCTTTCACCTGCAATTTCAATTGATCAAAAAACAACTTCTCACAATCCTCGTTCCACAGTAGGAACAGTTACTGAAATATATGATTATTTAAGACTCCTTTTTGCGCATATTGGAGTGCCATATTGTCCAACACACAACGAACCAATTATTTCTTTTTCTCCAACTCAAATGAGCGATGTTGCGCTTAGTTATGAAGAAGGAACAAAGCTTCAAATACTTTCTCCAGTTATTAAAAATGAAAAAGGAACGCAAAAAGATATCCTTAGCAAAATAAAACAACAAGGTTTTGAACGTGTAAGAGTGGATGGAACAATTTCTCGAATCGACGAAGTTCCTGAACTTGATAAAAATAAACGTCACGATATTGATATTGTCGTTGATAGAATAATTGTTTCACCAAAATCTAGAAGTAGAATTACTGAAGCATGTGAACTTGCTTGTGACTTTTCTCATGGATATGTGATCTTTTTAACTTCGAATGGTGAAAAGTTGTTAAGCCAACATCATTCATGTCCTAAATGTGGGTTTTCAGTTCCAAAATTAGAGCCAAGATTATTTTCTTTTAATGCTCCTTTAGGTTGTTGCAAAGAATGTAATGGCTTAGGAATGAAATATGAAGCTAGTAGAGATTTAATTGTTCCAGATGAGAGCTTATCAATTAATCAAGGCGCAGTTAGATGGTATAAAAACACAATTGGAACAAAAAATATTGAATGGCAAGAATTTGCTTTGCTATGCAAACTTTATAAAATTGATATGGATAAGCCATTTAAAGACTTAACTGAAAAAGAAAAAAATATTATTTTCATTGGTAGCGACAAACCATTTAAATATGAAATAACATCTGTTAACGGAAATATCATGCATAGAAATGGCTTTATTGAAGGCATTAAAACTAGAATTGATAGATTATACAATTCCACTAGTAGTGAAATGATGCGTGGAATGTATGAATTCTATATGAGAGAAAATGAATGCCCATCTTGCCATGGTGCTAGACTATCAAAAGAAGTTTTAGCAATTAAAATTAATGGATTAAATATATATGAAGTTACATGTCTTCCAATCAATGAATTAAAACAATTTATTATTGATACAAAAGCAAAATTAACTCCTCAAGAAAAAGAAATTTCAAAATTAATTATTAAAGAAATTGAATCGAGAGTGAATTTTCTTCTTGATGTTGGGCTTGAATATTTAACTTTGTCTAGAAGAGCCATGACTCTTTCAGGTGGAGAAAGCCAAAGAATACGATTAGCCACTCAAATTGGAAGCAATTTATCAGGTGTTCTATATGTTCTTGATGAACCAAGTATTGGTCTTCATCAAAAAGATAATGATAAATTAATTAAAACAATGAAAGATATGGTTTCGCTTGGAAATACATTAATTGTTGTTGAACATGATGAAGACACTATTAGGGCCGCTGACTATATTGTAGATATTGGTCCTGGCGCTGGTATTCATGGTGGCCAAGTAGTTGCAAAAGGGCAAGTTAGTGATCTGGAAAAAGAACCTTTATCAATTACAGGTGCCTATCTTTCTGGCAAAAAGAAAATTGAAATTCCTTCTTCTAGAAGAAAAGGGAATGGAAAATTCATTCATTTACAAGGCGCAACACAAAACAATTTAAAAAATGTAGATGTAAGTTTTCCACTCGGGACATTTACCGTTATTAGTGGTGTTTCTGGAAGTGGAAAATCTTCATTAATAAATCAAACATTATGTCCTGTGATTATTAAACAACTCAACAAGGATAGCGATATTTCTTGTGGTCCATATAAAAAGATAGATGGTCTTAAAAATATAGACAAAGTTATTACTATTAGCCAAGAACCTATTGGAAGAACTCCGCGTTCAAATCCTGCAACATATGTTGGCTTATTTGACGATATTCGCGCAGTATTTGCTGAAACAATTGAAGCAAAAACGCGTGGATATGATAAAGGAAGATTCTCATTTAATGTTGTTGGTGGTAGATGCGAAGCTTGTCAAGGTGCAGGTGTAATGCGCATTCCTATGAATTTTCTTCCTGATGTATATGTTAAATGCGATCAATGTCATGGACATAGATATAATGAAGACACTTTAGCGGTCACTTATAAGGGCAAAAATATTTTTGATGTCTTAGAAATGAGCGTGGAAGAAGCATTAACATTTTTTGATAATCGTCCACTTTTGAAAAATAAAATTCAAACACTTTATGATGTCGGGCTTGGTTACATCAAGCTTGGACAAAATGCGACTACATTATCAGGTGGTGAAGCTCAAAGAGTTAAACTTGCTAAAGAACTTCAAAGAAAATCCACTGGTAAAACTCTTTATTTTCTAGATGAACCAACAACCGGTTTACATAGCGATGACGTAAATCGTTTAATAAAAATACTTCAAAAGATTGTTGATAATGGAGACACTGTTATTGTTATCGAACACAACCTTGATGTTATTAAAGTTGCTGACTATGTCATAGATCTAGGTCCTGATGGTGGATCTAAAGGCGGAGAAATTATAGCAAAAGGAACACCTGAAGAAATTGCAGAATGTGAAAAATCTTACACTGGGCAATATTTAAAAAGAATCTTAAATAAATAGGTGTGGTATAATAATTATTATGAATTTAATTATGTTTATTGTTGGACTTGTTCTAACGCTTCTATCATTAGGCTTATTAATGTATTTTGTTATTAAATTTGTAAAAACAGGCAAACTTAATAATCAAACTCCAAAAATTGAAAAGAAAGATTTTATTTGTTTTCTTTCATTAATCATTTTAATGGGTTTATTTACTATTCTTTCAAATTATGGATTAGTTTTAAAAGAAGGTTTTTTATTACAAATTGGTGAACATTTCTTAATGACTATCGGTTCATTATTATTTGGAAGCGGAATTGGACTTCTTGTTTCAACATTTATTCTTTATTATTACCGACCAGATTTAGAAAAGAAACAAAGGAAAATTGCTCGTATATTAACATTTGTTTCAATTCCTGTAATTATTGCAGGTATTTGGATGTTTTCTGATGCTTTTGCTCCTTATTTATCTTATCCACTTGTTAATGGTGTTTCTATTCCCGGAGGATTTACTCGTCCAAATATGGGTAATGGTGGTTTTGCTATTAAATGGTATGGCATCATCATTGTTGCAGGTGCAGGAGTATCATATTTTGTTAGCGATCATTATTTTTATAAAGAATATAAAAAGCATGGCATATTAGACACCCTTTTACTTGTTGCCTTCCCAATGGGTATTATTGGAGCGCGTCTATGGTATGTTATTGTTCTTGAACCAGGCACAAATTTCTTCGCATTCCAAAATGGTGGATTAGCCATTCAAGGTGGCGCTCTTCTAGGAATTATTTCTGGCGTTATCTTTATGATGATTTTTAGAAGATATGTTAATGTTCGTTGGGCTATGGATATAATTGTTCCAACAGTTCTTATCGCCCAAGCAATTGGAAGATGGGGAAATTTCTTTAACCATGAAGTATATGGTCTTGTTACTGATACCTCCTCGTGGTGGTTCTTACCAAAAATAATTGTCAATAACATGTATGTTTCAACAAGCGATCCAACAAAAATGTATGTGCCACTCTTTTTCGTGGAATTCTGCACAAATTTAATTGGCTATTTTGTCATTAGATATGCGATTGGAAAACCTCTTAAAAAGATTCTTTCAAATGGCGACTTAAGTATGACTTATTTAATTTGGTATGGTTTAACACGTATATTCCTTGAGCCTCTTAGATTTGGTTATACACCTGATGAACATACAGAAGGATTTGGCTATAATCAATCATATGTTACAGCGTATGTTTTTGTTATCATTGGCGTTTTAGGAATAATTGCTTTCCATTTATATGATTATTTCCGTACATTATATAAAGAACATCCTTCTTATTTTATTTTTAAGAAATTCAAAAAAGAAGATAGACAAAATATTAAAAATCTTTATTCTGCATTACTTGAAAAAGAAGATTTAAAGTCATTATCACGTGAACAAAAGAAAGCAGTAGAAGCTATATGTTTATATAAAGCAATATCGAATTTTCATGCCGACAAATTAGATGAATATATGAAAGATTATTTTTCTAATTATTACAACATGCATCAAAATTATTACGATAATAAATATGGTAAATTCCATAAAAAATCGAGCGATATTAAATCTTTTAGCAAGAAAATAGCAAAAAAACCTGAATTCGGAACAATACATGAAGTTGATTTCAAGACATATTGTGAAGTAAATAATTTTTATAAAGAATATGCACTTCGATATGACACAAAAGAAATCATTCCATATTTTGAAGAAGCTTTGGTTAATAAATATAAAATTAGAGATTATATGTCCATTGAATTTAAAGATGACAATATTTCTTTCGTGTTTTGCCAATAAATAATGATTAAATCTGTTATTTTTGATTTTGATGGAACTCTTCTTGATAGCGACAAAATGATTGTTGTCACTTTTGAAGAACTCTATAAAATTTATAAACCAACAGTAATACCTAAGTATGAACATCTTCTCTCTTTCAGCGGTCCTCCAATTAAAGAGTCGCTTTTAAAAGAATTTCCTAGCGCTAATCAAGAAGAGGCTTTTAATAATTTTCAGGAAATATCAAAAATCAATTATTTAAAATATGTAAAACCATTTCCTTTTGTTATTGAAATGTTAAATTTTTTAAGAAAAAACAACATTAAAATTGCTTTAGTTACATCAAAAGGAAGAGAAGCCACTGATTTTGCACTTAAACTAACAAAACTTGATGGTTTATTTGATTTTGTTATATGCGCTGATGAAGTAAAAAATGTAAAACCTGATCCAGAAGGCGTTTTGCTTGCATTAAATTATTTAAATATCGACAATAAAGATGAAGTTATCTATGTTGGGGATAGCACTTATGATTATTTAACCGCAAAAAACGCTGGTATAAAATTTGGATATGTTAATTTCTCACCAAGAAAATTACCAGATGGATGTGTTCCTGATTATGAAATAACTTCATTCAAAGATTATTTAAAGGATATTTTACATTTATGATCAAAAAAGATGTCATTGTCGTTGGAGCGGGAATCGCTGGATTAACATCTGCGATTTATTTAAAACGAGCAAATATAGATTTTGTTATTTTAGAAAATCTTCTTCCAGGTGGAAAATTAAATATTTTAAAAGATGTTGAAAATTATCCTGGCTTTTCTAAATGTAGTGGGAAAGATATTTTGTTTTCTTTAATGAATCAAATAAATAAATTAGATATTAAGATCACATATGGAAGCGTTGTTAATGTCTTAAAAGATGAATATGGATTTAAAGTTGTTACAGATAAAGAAATATATTTAACAAAAGCATTAATAATTGCTTCAGGTATTAAACAAGATGATGATAGTGTTGTTGGTGAAAAAGAATATTTTGGAAGAGGTGTTTCTTATTGCGCAACATGCGATGGGAATTTCTTTAAAAATAAAACAGTATGCGTTTATGGGAATAATGATGTGGCATTAGAAGAAGCTTTGTATTTATCTAATATCGTTAAAAAATTAATTTTTATTTGTAATGATGAAATTATTAATGGCGATGCTTCTATAATTTCAAAACTAAACAAAGATAATATTATTTTTTATAAGAATGCTTTTATAAAAGAAATTGTTGGTGATATGTTTGGTGTTACAGGCATTATTCTTAATAACGACGAACTAATTAAAGTTGATGGTGTTTTTCCATATGTTGGGAAGAAAAGTGCATCAACATTTCTTAAGAATTTGAATTTAAGTTTTAACAAAAATTATATTAGCGTTGATAAAAATATGGAAAGCGATATAAAAGGACTATTTGCCGCTGGAGATATCGCCGATGGAGCAATCAAACAACTTGTAAGCGCCGCAAGCGATGGTGCTATTGCCGCTACAAGTGCAATAAAATATATTAGAAAGAAATAAAATATATCCTTTTTCACATTAATTATAGTGTTTTATAAATCGCATTGCTTATTTTGCAAAATATCATTTATAATTTAATTAGGAGAAAGAATAAATGAAACATAAACGACTTTTAAGAAGTTTATCTTTATTTGTTTTTTTGTCTTCATCACTTTCAAATATTCAATTTAAT
>JBNMLE010000026.1:0-12867 GCA_050874705.1 Bacilli bacterium | reverse complement strand
GTTTATTTAATTCTTCTTCTTTTTGTTTTAATTTTTTCTTTAAAGATTCAATTTCATCTTCTAATTTCTTTATTTTCTTTTGTTAGTCTACTTTTTGTTTATCATTATCTGGACCACCACTAGAAGATGCATTTAAATCAGAATTAACACCATTAGCGGTTTTTAGTTTTTTAGGTTTGACAATGAAGAATACTCCTAAACCGACACCAGCCGCTACAACGACATCGATACCAGCTAATAACGGTACCCACCATGCAAAGACTGATTCAACATTTCTAACACCTACTTCAACACTATATCTAGGATCATCGCCTGCTTCATGAGTTTTGGCATATTGATATGTATCAACATAGGTAAAGACAATGTTTTTAGCCGCCATACGAGCACAAGTGACCATTGTTGGATCGTTTCTATCAAGTTTAGCGTTATTATTGCCTTCATTTGGGTTAAGCCAGAAGTCATTACCAGCTTTAACACCTTGTTCAGGGTTCATTCCACCTCTTCCACCTCCGGAAGAATAGTCGGTAATAACACTACCTTTGAATCCCCATTCTGTTCTTAGAATTTGTGTTAAGCATGGATATGATGCACCAGCCCATGTTCCACCAACTCTATTGAAAGCGGACATAATTGCATTCGATCCACCTTCTTTAACAGCTATTTCAAATGGTTTTAAATAATTTTCTCTAAGATTTTGTTCTGTGCACCATGTATTAAGCCCACCTGGGTTTGGCCCTGGTTCAGATAATACAAAGTGTTTCAAATAGCAATATAATCCATTAACCTTAGCGCCTCTAATAACTTCGGCCGCTAATTTGCCACTGATAAAACCATCTTCACTATAATATTCATAGTTTCTAGCGGTATATGGAGATCTATGTAAATTAACACCAGGCGCATACCAACCAGACATTCCTGTTGCTTGAGCTTCAACTCCCATTGATAATCCCATTCTATAAGCAATTTCACTGCTCCAAGTTGAACCGATTAATGTTTCACTAGGATATGCAGTCCATTTAGCTTTAGCGTCTCCACCAACTGATAATACGTTAGCGTTAAATCCAGCTGGACCATCAGTGTCAAGGGCTCTTGGTTTACCAATTGATTCAACGGCTTTTGTAGAGAAACCACCATCTTCGACTAATTTACATAATTCATCAGCAGACATTTGGTCTAATAATTTTTCCCAAGTTCCGCTATTATAATTACTTAAATCAGCGATTAATTCTTCATTGGCGACTAATTTAGTACCATTACCTGTTAAGTCCGCTAAAGAGGCTGAAGAGCCGTCTTCTTTTGTAACGATTCTAAGACCACTATCAACGCCTAATTTTGGCATTACAGTTGTGTCATATACATCGTTAACAAAGTTTGAGCCATTACCATTATTAGATGGTGTTTTAGCGTGTACTTTAGGGAAAGTAGTAACAAAGTCATTTCTTGAAAGATATTGTTTTTCCGCTCCAACAGTACTTCCATCAATTGGTGTATCGGCATAAGCACCTTCACCAGTCATTCTGTTTTTAACAAATTGTTTTGTGGTTGGATCCATTTTGTAGGTAATACCACCAGCATCAACATTATATGTGATGATATTATTTTCCATATCTTTTAAGGTATGAGAGTCAGTCATGAATTTTACTTCATATTCGCCTTCATCAAGTTCATAGCCTGTAAATCCATTACCATTTTTGTCATATGCGTCATATGAAGCAAAATCATATGCATCAAATGAAATATTTACTTTTTGGGTTTGGCCTGGTTTAAGTTCAACAGTTTTAGCAAATGCCACTAAAGTGGAACTAGATTTTTCAATTCCTCCTTTGATGTAAGGAGGATTTACATATACTTCGACAACATCTCTTCCAGGAACTGTGCCTGTATTGGTTACATTAACTACATAATCAAATGTTGCATATTTGCTTATGGAATCAATAGTAGGTTGTTCTTCGATTTCCCATTCAAAGGAAGTATAAGATAAACCATAGCCAAATGGATATTGAACTACTCCTTCATATCCTGAACCATAGTCATTATGAACATCGTTCCAATATCCTTCTGAATCAGCGGTTTCATACCACTTATATCCAATATAGATATCTTCAACATATTGAATATGGGAACCATTCTTAATTCTATTTGCGTAAGAAGGTGCGGTATCTGGTTCATAAGAATAAGTGTCAGTTACTCTTCCAGATGGAGATGTCTTACCCCATAAAACTTCTGGAATAGCACTAGCAGCGGATTGACCAGTAAGGCCAACATAAATTGCTGAATCAACATTGCTAGAGTCGACAATTCCTAAATGCATTGTATTGCAAGTATTAACAATGACAATGACATTTTTGAAATTCTCATGAGCCATTTTGATTAAATCGTCTTCATATTTAGTAGTGTCTTGATAAGTTCTTGTGTTATCAGTTTCGCTACCTTTTTCAGTAGTAAGAGTTTGCTCAGTAGGAATTTCACCCATGTTTTCTCCACCGATTCTACTTAGAACAATAATAGCGGTATCAGAGAAAGCTTTAGCGTTCGCTAACATTTTGTCTGTATAAAATTCTCTAGTTGGTTCTTTTAGTTCATAAGAATTTCTTGTTCTTGAACCCCAGTTTTTAGCATTATATGCATCAATAATTTCAGTATTATATTCAATATTGGCGTTTTTAAATGCTTGTAATAATGTAACTTGTTTATCAGGATTGATTGTGGAAGATCCACTACCAATACCTTTAAGCAAGAAACCATTATCTGTCGCAGCATAGCCGAAAAGGTTAACCTTAGTTACTGATTCATCTAAAGGTAGAGATTTTTTAGAAGAAGATGACAATGTATTGTTTTTAAGTAATACAATACCTTCTTTTCCCATTTCTCTACATAATTCATCACCTAAGGCTGATGCTTTTTCAACATCTTCGCCTTCAAATGAAACACCATTACCACATAATGCGTTTGTAATAACACCACTGTTAACATAGCAAACGACATTACCTACGGCAACAGCATTAAGTAATACTCCAAGCCCAACTAAGGATAAAATTTTAACAACTTTTTTCATAAATTAGTCCTTAAATGAAACTTCAAATTTATCAATATTAATTGTTCCAGAACCTTTTGTGAGTTCTCCTGTAAATGGAAGTGCGCCGATTAATTCGACATAAATGATATTATCGCCTTTTTTAAGATCCATTTCGCCAAAGACAACTGATTGCCAGTTAGCCCAAATAAGTGGATCGTAAGTATATGAACCATCTTCATTTTGTTTAGTGGCGCCTCCTGGAAGAATTACATCATCTGTGATAACAACTTCTTTTCCATTAGCAGTTGCTTTTAACATTTTATTTAATTGAACATCTGCCATTTCAACTGGTTTCCAACTAGCCATGTCTTTAGAAATAACACAGCTTGCAGCGGTCATTGTAATATCAGCTTTTCTATCAACTTCTGAATAAACGTGAACATTGAATGAATTACCGGCTTTAACTTCACCTAAATAAGCTTCACCGGAAGCATATTTTGCATCACCTTTGCCATCAGAAAGTCTCATCGCGCCCAATTGGATTTTGCTTGCATTTACTTTTTCTAAATAATTTGTAGCGTTTTCTGGAATATCTTCTTTAGCATAAATATCTTCAGCTTCAATAATGTAACCATTGAAAATCTCAATATTATATGATCCGGTTTTTCCTTTATATGAAACTATTACTTCATATGCACCCTTAGTTAAATCTTTTAAGCCTTCACCTGTCATTTCTTTTGTGACATCTTTTGAATTGACTGTTAGTGTGTAGGTTTCAACTTCTTTTTCTGTTCCATCTTCAAGGACGGCAACAACTTTTAATCCTGAATTAGTTATTGGTGTACCTAATGGGAATCTTGTTTCGCCTAAATATTCAACCTTAATTGAATTTACGTTTACTGTAAGAACTGTAATTGCAATATCAAGAGCGGCTCCTTCATAAGTAATTGTGACTTTTGTGTCGCCTTCTTTTAATGGAGTCTTATCATATTGAATATCGTTTTTAGTTAGGTCTTCATCAATACCATGACTCCAATAAGCTTTTACCTTAATACCGGTTGGATCAAAAATATCTCCTTCCATGTATTCAGTTTTGTTTGGAGCAGTTACAAGTTCAAGTTTTGTAACATGTGGTTCTTCATCAGAAATTGTACTTATGATTGTTGATCCTGAATTAGAATTTGAACCGTTTGAAGTTTGATTATCACAACCACTCGCGGTTGCCGCTATTACCATAAAGGATAATAGTGATAAAGTTTTGAAATTTTTTCTTTTCATATTTCTCCTCTTTTGACTAAGTTTATTCATTAAATCAATACGATATTAATAAAAACTTTTAGTCTTCGTCCTATTGGACACCATTATTTTATTATGTAAGCCCTTTTTTATGCAACAATTTTGATTTATTCAATACTTTATATAAAAAACATATCACCATCTAATTTGCATTTAGTTGACTATAATGCGGCAAAAATGTTATAACTAGTTAGTAATAACTAACTCAGTATTAAAAGGAGGCAACATGGAAACATTTCTAGGCATATTAATTCCATTTCTAGGAACTACACTTGGATCAGCATGTGTTTTCTTTTTAAGACGCGGTTTTAAAGATAAAGTTCAACGAGCTTTAATCGGATTTGCTTCAGGTGTAATGGTCGCAGCCTCCATTTGGAGTTTAATTATACCCGCTATTGAACAATCGTCCTCTATGGGAAAATGGGCTTGTATACCTGCTTTTGTAGGTTTTTGGTTAGGAATATTATTTCTTTTTATATTAGATAAAATTACACCACACTTCCATACACAAAGTAATACGGAAGAAGGCCCAAAAAATCCTTTAAAGAAAACCACAAAAATGTTATTAGCGGAACCCTTCACAATATACCTGAAGGAATGGCTGTCGGTGTTGTTTTAGCAGGATTTTTATCCAATCAAACTGAGATTACTTTTACCGGTGCACTTGCTTTATCAATTGGAATAGCAGTTCAAAATTTTCCAGAAGGCGCGATTATTTCTATGCCTTTAGCGGGCGAAGGTATGTCGAAAGGAAAAGCATTTTTGGGAGGAGTTTTGTCAGGAATAGTTGAACCTATCGCTGCCGCTATTACGCTTCTTATATCTACATATGTAGTTCCTATACTTCCATATCTATTAAGTTTTGCGGCGGGTGCAATGATATATGTTGTCGTTGAAGAATTAATTCCAGAAACCGCAATTGGTTCACATTCAAATATAGGAACTATCTTTTTCGCAATCGGTTTCAGTGTGATGATGGTTCTAGATATTGCTCTTGGTTAAGGACATTAAAATGGGTAATCATTCGAAATACTTAAGTGAAACTAATATTCTTGATTTTAATTCCAATTCTATTCAAAAGTTGATTGAAAAAAGAGGTTGGAAATCTTTAAAAGAAGCAGATAAAGCGAAAGCAATTTATAATTTTGTTAAAGATGAAATTTTATTCGGCTATAACATTGATGATAATATTAAAGCTAGCAAAGTCTTAAAAGATGGATATGGTCAATGTAACACTAAAGGGACACTTTTTATGGCGCTCCTTAGAGGGTGCTCGATTCCTTGTAGAATACACGGATTTATGATCGACAAAATACTTCAAAAAGGAGCAATGACAGGACTTGTTTATAAACTTGCACCACAAGAAGTTTTCCATAGTTATGTTGAAATATTTATATGTGGAAAATGGTATAACATTGAGGGTTTTATTCTCGATAATGTTTATTTATCAAACCTGCAAAAGATGTTTAAACCTCTTGATGATGGCTCTTTTATTGGTTATGGAGTTGCAACAAAAAACTTTTTAAATCCACCAGTAGAGTTTAATTGCTGTGATACATATATTCAAAAAGAAGGAATTGTTCGTGATTTTGGAGTATATGATGATCCTGATTCGCTTTTAAAAGAACATGGACAAAAAATGAATATATTTAAGAAAATTGTCTATCAACTTATTGGAAGACATTTGATGAATAACAATGTTAGAAAAATTAGAAGATTTAAAGAAAAGTAATTAGAAATTAAGTTTTTTCTTTTTAATATATCTAAGCAATAATAAGGAAATAATAGCTGTCAATATTTCTGCGATTGGGAAAGTTAACCAAACGATATTTAATACTTGGTCAGAAAGAGTAAATGCATACGCTAAAGGGAAAACAAATACCACTAATCTGAGTAAAGCTGTTATTAAAGGTAACCATGAATTTCTTAATGCTTGAAATACTCCTTGAATAGAAACGCTAATAGCCATAAACACATATCCGGTAGAAGCGATTCTAACAGCCATCTCACAAACATCAATTAATTCTTTTGTACTTTCATTTGAAAGTGAAAATAATTGAGCTAAAGGCCTTGCAATTATCTCAAATAAAACAGTAAGAACAAGTGCCACTATAACAGAATCAATGATTCCATATTTGATGCAATCTAAAGAACGCTTTTTGTCGCGCATCCCATAGTTGAAAGATAAAACTGTAATAATAGTATTAGATAAACCAAAGCAAGAAAATAAAGCTATTTGTTGAATCTTGTAATAAATTCCAAATGAACCCACTAATACAGTAGTATCAGCTTGGCAATTAGTTAATATAGCGTTCATTCCCGCCATCATAACTGAAAGTAAACCTTGCATTATTGCAGCGGAAATTCCAATCGAATATATTCCTTTAATGATTTTAAAATCGGGTTTTAAATATTTTAAATTTCCACTTATTTCTTTATTGATGAAATAATGAAATATCATAACGACAGCAAGAGATACAAATTGACCAAATATTGTCGCCCATGCAGCCCCTTCAACGCCTAGATTCATAGGGAAAATGAAAACGTAGTCGAATATGATATTAATTACTGCACCAGATATTTGTGCGATTGTAGAATATAATGTCTTTCCAGTAGCTTGTAAAAATCTTTCATATATAGCAAAACCTATAGATCCTAAAGAGAAAATACAACAAATTCTTAGATAGTTTGATCCCATTTTTATTATTTCGCTGTTAGAAGTAAATAATGATATAAACCAAGAAGTTAAAAATAATCCAAATAGACAGAAAAGAATATAAATTACAATAGAAAGAAATATTCCATTGCCAGCAATTTTATTAACTGTTTCTTTATTATTTTCACCTAAGTTTTTTGATAATAATGAATTAATACCAACACCAGTTCCCACTCCAATAGCGATCATAAGTATTTGTATAGGAAAAGCATATGTTAACGCTTCGTTAGCGATTCCCCCAACTTCAGATATATTAGCGACAAATATGCTGTCCACTACATTGTATAAAGCTTGAAGAACCATTGATATAATCATTGGAATTCCAAGTCTCCATATTAATTTATTTACTGGTTTTGTTGCCATCATGTTTTGATTAATCTTTTCCATAAATCCTCCTACAAAATAAAAAGTGTAAATCCATATTAACTGGACTTACACTTGTTAGTTGCACGTTACGAAAAAAGTTTAATTCAAATAAAAAATTATTTCATATACTTTTTTAAAAAAAATTGTTCCCTCTTTAGTTATCTATCATTACGTTGATAAACCTTTATTCCATAATAATAAATAAAAAGAGAAAGAGCCTCGTAAAAAGGCTATTTAATTCTCTACAAGACTCTAAATGTTGCTGACGTAAAGGAAAGGCTTGTTAATATTTATATCAACTTATGTGCAAGACAGCCTATTGTGATGCAAAGTGCGTACATCCTCAAAAAAATGCGTACAGTTGTAGCTTCATCAAGCCTAGCTCTTACATCTTTTATAAAATTTTTTTATAATCATTTTATAAAAGCGTATTTTTGAAAAATATATTGGCCGTTTTTTTCGTCGCTTTACCATTGCCATGATAGATAGCAAATTTCGGGCAGCGAATTCGGCTTGTCATTGGTTAACTGTCTCTATGCACTTTGCACACAAAAAAAGATAGCAAAACATGCTATCTCATTTAAATATTAGTAATTACTTAACAAATGGTATTTGAATTTCTGTCAAATAATTGTCTTCATTTTCCTCATCCCAACAACCATGAATATATACTTCACGAATTGGACCGGATATTGAATAACCCTTTTCTTTTACATAATTTACCGCATACGCATAAGCTTCTTGCAAATTTTCATATTTGCCTCTATGCATAATTGATAATGCCCTAATCTCAGGGTCTTGTCTAAACTTAATAGTTTCATTTTCAACACCAATAGATTCAACTTCTTCAACATATTCTAATTCAACATCTTTTTCTTTATATTCATTTGCAGTATATGTTACATAACAATAATTTTTACATTTTAATGTTGGGTTTAATCTCCCGCATTCTTCTCCTGCAGAAAGAACAAAATTAAAGAAATCTTTCATTGAATCAATTACACCGTGTTTGTAATAAACACTTTTTGAAGGCACTACTATTTCTTTTGCTTCGTATTTTTCCATAAACTCACCTTTCTTCGCTTTCGAAATATATTTTTTTATCAAAGAGATTTGTGTTACTTTTTTATCTAATTCTTTTTCTAAATTCATTCTTTGCTTTTCTAATACTTTCTGTAGATTATTGTTATTTTTTAAAACTTCTTTTATATCTAATAAAGGAACATCTAATTTACGTAATTCCACAATTTTAAGCAATTCATTAAGTTGATCAATTTGATAATATCGATAGCCATTATCGTCGACAAATACTGGTTTCAATAATCCAATCTCATCATAATATCTTAATGTCTTGACAGTTGTTTTAGCTAAGCAAGAAAATTCTCCTATTTTTAACATCTTATCACCTCTTTGCGTAATTCATCTTATTTGCTCCAGTAAGGGGAGAGTCAAGCACAATTTTATTTTTTTCATATTATAAATAATCCAACAAAGACTATAAACAAAAAACTCGGTTGGATAAAAAGGGCAACTCAAAGCCGAGCCACCTGCTGTGTAGCAGCAAAAAAATCTGAAGGCCATGTCCAAATTTTCTTGACATAATGACGTTTTTTAACAAATCTTCATTGATGAATTCATCTAATGTATACAAGTATGATACAAAATGGCTAAAATGCTATAGGTGTAACAACAACTTTAATACACTGGTGGAGAATAAAAACTATTTTTTTAAAGACAACTCTAACTCATCTAAATTTCCATTAAATAACTTATCTATATTTTGCTCAATTGCTTCAATTGGATAATCCCACCATTTAAGGTTGAGTAGTTTTTCTATTGTTTTGTCATCGAAACGTTTTTTGATTACTCTACATGGATTCCCAACAGCAATTGTATATGGCGCTATATCTGAACCAACGACAGAATTAGCTCCAATAACTGCACCATCTCCAATATGGACTCCAGGTAATATTGTTACATTTTGACCTATCCATACATCATTGCCTATAACGGTATCTCCTTTGATTGGCATCTTATCTAAAGATGGTGTAAATTTTTGGAGATCTCTTGAAAAGATATTAAATGGATAAGTAGTTAATCCGTTCATAAAATGATTCGCACCATTCATGATAAATTCTACTCCCGCCCCTATTTGGCAGAACTTTCCAATTATCAATTTATCACCAATAAAATCATAATGATGTGTCACATGCTTTTCAAAAAGGTCCGCACCTTTTTTGTCGTCATAATATGAATAATCACCAACAACAATACTCGGATTTGAAACGCAGTTTTTGATATAGCATATCTCTTCGATTTCTGGATTTGGGTATTTTGCGTCTTTTCTTAATCCTGATAATTTATCTCCACATATTGGTTCGAGGCCAAGATCTGGTCTAGATAAGCCATATAGTTCCATAAGTCTTGCGACTTTGTCATAGCTCATCTCGTTAATCCCTTCTTCGATTTTATTGATAGTAGATCTAGAAGTATAACCTAAAGAATTAGCCATTGCTTGTTGAGACATTTTGTTTCTTGTTCTCACATTTTTTAATCTCTTTCCAAATTCTTTCTTATCCATAATCTACAAACTCCTTATTATTGAATCGTGTATTGCTTCATCTTCCATTTTCGGAATAGCAAATACTTTTTTACCCGCATAATTTAGTGAAGCGCCAAAGTGAAAAAATCATTTTGGTCAATAAGTAAAAATCTATCGTGATACTTATCATTTATGTACGTTGAACAATCTCCATCAAAGAATACTTTTTCTTTTTCTAGATTTGTTTTTTTAATTACTGATAATCGCTTATCTATCGAGTCAACTTTGTTAATTAAATTTACATAGTTTTCATTAGTTATCAATGTTCTATTCTCATTAATTACGTAACCTTTCAACAAATATTCTTTTAAAACACTATTAGCCCATTTTCTAAACATGATTCCGTTTTGCGAATGTACTTTGTATCCTAAAGGAATGGTCACATCTAGATTATAGAATGAAACAATATATGTCTTCCCATCATTTCCAGTAGTTGCATTTTTTGCAACAACTTGATTAACATCTAAATTATTTTCTAAAATTACATTTTTAATATGTCAAGATATAACTGATTTATCCCTGCCAAACAGCAAACACATATCAGCCAATGAAAGCCAAACTGTATCCTCACTAGGTGTTACATTAACATCCAGTCTAACTTCATCGTTTACAAAAGTGACAATTTCATATTTATTATGTCTAGCTCCTTTATCATCGGTATCATAACATATTTGATAGCAAAATCTACATAATCAACATTGATTTTCACTTCTTTTATTACATTTGCTTTATTTTGTTGTCGAGACACATATGAAAAGCATAGGTTTGATACAAATTGCACTTGTCAAGCAAAAATAACGCAAAAAAGGAGCCGCCACTACCCAATTGAAGGTAATGATGACTCCATTTTTTAATTATCGCTTAATTTGTTAGATCACTTAAATAAATTTCATGATGATATCTTTCATCAGTTATATCTAGTTCAAAATCATTATTGTAATATATCAATTTTTCCTAATAAGAAATCTATTAAATTAGCATGCAAAATACCATTTTCATCATAAAAACTCGAAATAATATCATTTCTTATTATTATCTTCTTAAAAAAATCATTAGTTAACTTAAGTGAATCAAGTTCAGAATTCATTTTAGAATCTTCTTCTATTCTAAGAGCTGATTGAATATATATTTTGTTATCAAAATTATTTACAATAAAATCAATCTCTTTTTGTTTCTTTGCTCCGCCTCTTCTATCTTCAATGACACCAACATCAACAGAATAACCACGCATAATAAGTTCGTTATATATAATGTTTTCCATTATATGTCCTAAGTCATTTTGTCTATAATTTAATCTTGAATTTCTAAGGCCTATATCTGTGTAATAATACTTATTTGGATAACCAAAATAAGTTTTACCTTTAATATCATACCTTTTTGCTTCAGATATTAAAAATGCATCTTTTAATTGATTTAAATATCTTGTAATTAGCCCATCATCAATTTTGCTTGATGTCTTAACATTAATAGAATTAGCTATATTTGAAGAATTAGTTAATGAACTAATTTGAGAAGCTAGATAATTTAATATTTCTTCTAAAACATCTTCTCTTCTTATTTTTCCATGTTCAACCAAATCTTTTAAATATATTTCGCTATATAAATTATTAAGATATGCTTTCTTTTCTTCGTCAGTCTTTAAATTTATTAATCCTGGCATGCCGCCATATTGCATATACTCATCCAATAAATCTCGTTTATCAATTTGCTTAAAAGAGTAAAGTTCCTTAAAAGATAATGGATACACTTTTATTTGACTGGATCTACCTCTAAATTCAGTGGCAATATCACTAGATAACATTTTAGAATTAGAACCAGTAACATAACAATCTAAATTAGCATATCCTTTTAATTCGTTTAGCATATCGTAAATAGTTACTACAATACCACTTTCTTCGTCTTTTACTTCATTAGTTAATTGAACTTCATCGATAAATAAATAATATTTATTATCTTTATCATTAGTAACTATATTTTCAACATAATCGCATAAAGATATTGGATTTCTATATTTCAAATTTTTTCTTTTATCTAATTCAATTTTTATAATATTATTTTTTTTAACTCCACTTTTAATTAAATAATCATAAAACAATTCAAATAACAATGTAGATTTACCGCATCTTCTAATGCCCGTGATAACTTTAATGTTACCATCCCACATTTTTGAAATTAACTGATTTAAATAATATTCTCTATTTATCATGTTAATCACCTCTTTTGTAAGAATATAACGCCATTTTTGTCCTTACTTTCGCATTTATTGTATCTTGAACAGTCCATTAAAACAATAAAAAACGCTTGCTTAAACTATTAAATTAATACAAATTAATATTATTTAATAACTTAATATAAGCACTAATATCTACTCATTATTTTTATTATAGTCGATGACTAGTTGAGCTTATGTGACCAACACATCTTCAACAAAAAAGAAATAAATGAAGTATGAAGCTTACATGGAAGAATATGTTGATTTGGTTAAAAGATTTACTGAAGCTCAGGATAAATATAATAAACTTATGGATGAACAAGTTGACAGGAATAGACAATCGATTAAGCTTCAAGCATTCATCAATGAAATTAAAGCTACCGATGCACTTAATTTAGAATTTAACGATTTAATTTTATATATAAACACTATTTCTACAATTAATGTAGAAACACCATATAAATCATTAATATTTGCAGTATTTATACCTATAAAAGAAAAAAATAGCCAATACTCACGTATCAGCTATACTTAACTCTAATGTGTGAAATAACCTATTTTGATACAATTTGCGTACACCCCTTAAAAAGTGCGTACAGTTTGTTGAAAATGCGTACAGCTGAAAAAAAGACTAGAAGAATTTAGTCCCTCTAGCCTTT
>JBNMLE010000025.1:0-13541 GCA_050874705.1 Bacilli bacterium | reverse complement strand
GTTCATATGTTTTTGAATATTGAGACAAACCCGCTAAAGACTCGACACCATCGCGGAAATTAAATTTAAATTGAGGATTTTCATCGAAGTTTGGTATTTTACTTAGCCAACCATATTCAATATATTTTTTCATATCTTTACTTTTAAGATTAAGATTCTTCATTTCTTCTTTGATTTGAATGAATATTTGATCGACTTTTTCTTTATCTTGAATTACGCCTCTAAACGCCATTGCATAATTAATATGTTTTAAATATGTTTGTCTTAATTCTGGACCATATTTTGCAAGTAAAATTAAAACACATTCTGTTTCATGAATTGTTCTCCAAGTAGAAAATGCTTCTGTTTCAAAGCCGTCTTCCATGAGTTCAATCATAGCTTTGCACATTGAAAAACCTTTATTTAAAATATCCACAAATAAAGTTTCATTTGGATTTCTTTTAGACACTTTTGAAAGAACATTTAATACAAAATTTAAATATGTTGTTAATGTCGACATTTCTGGAGAATATTTGCTTACAATTGTTTCATTTTTAAAATTCAAATGTTCATTTGTAAAATATTTATCTAAGGAAATGGAAACGATTTTACTAAGCAAAGAATCATCTTCTTTAACTTCGTTATTTACTTCAAAGAAGTAATTATACTCATGAAGAATATATAAAATAAGTACAACAGGGTTAACAGGAACAACTTTTCCAAAAGCGTTATTTTGAATCAAACTATTAGCGCCTTCGCTTGCGTATTTATAGCAATCAAAAACAAAATCCTTATTTAATCTTTTAGGAGGATTTAAGTGTGCATATACTAATTCAAATTGTTCTCTATTAATCATTATTTCTATGAGGTTTAAACATTCTCGCTGCGGAAACCGCTAAATGCCAACCATCGCACCTTTCTTTAACTTCTTCTTTGCTCATATGAGGAATATATGTAGCTTTATATTCATGACATTTACAAATATCATCAACACTATTATAAAAACCGCTTTTTAAACCCGCTAAATAAGCAACACCTAATGCAGTTGTTTCTAAACAAGCTGGTTTGTTAACATTTATTCCTAATATGTCGGCTTGAAATTGCATCAAAATATTGTTCGCTGTTGCTCCACCATCAACTTGTAATGACGAAATATTTATGCCTGACTCTTTAACCATAACATCAAAAACATCTTTGCATTGATAGGCAATTGATTCTAATGTTGCTCTTATAATATGAGATTTTGTTGTTGCTCTAGTCATTCCAAACATAGCTCCGCGAACTTCATCATCCCAATATGGAGTTCCAAGACCAACAAAAGCTGGAACAAAATATGTACCAATTGAGGAATTTACTTTATTTGCTTGTTTTTCGCTATCAGCAGCATCTTTTATAACCTCAAGACCATCTCTAAGCCATTGAATAGCGGCTCCTCCAATAAAAACACTACCTTCAAGAGCGTAATTTACTTTTCCATCTATTGACCATGCAATTGTGGTTAGTAAGCCATTTTCAGAAAGAATAGGTTTTTCACCAAGATTAAGGAGCATAAAGCAACCTGTTCCATATGTATTTTTTGATTGTCCTTCGCTAAAACAATTATGGCCAAATAGTGATGCTTGTTGATCACCTGCAACGCCATAAATATGAACTTTATTATTAAAAGCGGATGCAATTCCAAAGTCATAACTTGATTCCACTACCTTTGGAAGCATATTCTTAGGGATATCAAAAATCTTTAATAATTCATCATCCCATTTTTTCTCAAAAATATTAAATAACATTGTACGAGATGCATTAGAAACATCCGTCAAATGTTTCTTTCCATTGGTCATTTTATAAATTAACCAAGAGTCGATTGTACCAAAAAGAAGTTCTCCCCTTTCAGCGCGATTTTGTCCATTTTTAATATGATCTAAAATAAATCTTATCTTGCTCGCTGAAAAATATGGATTAATAAGTAATCCAGTTTTTTTATGAATAATATCTTTTTCTTTATAATGAGATTCACATATTTCAAGCGATTGACGTGATTGCCACACAATTGCGTGGTAAACAGGGCTACCAGTATTTTTGTCCCAAATAACAGTTGTTTCTCTTTGATTAGTAATACCAATTGAATCAATTTGATTCCATGTCGTATTTGATTTAATCAATACTTCATTAACAACATCTACAACAGATATCCAAATTTCAGTTGGATCTTCTTCGACATATCCTTCTTTTGGATATATGCATTTAATTTCTCTATTTGCTAATGCAATCTTATGACCTTTTTTATCAAAAAGAATTGCACGAGAAGATGTTGTTCCTTGGTCAATTGCTAAAATATATTTTTCCATGAATTAATTATATAACATATCCACAAACATTTCTTGCATAAAAATATTTAATATTTTCCAATAATAATTAAATGATAAGTGTTAATATTTATGTATAACACCGGGGTTTTTATTATGAAGAAAATTAGACACATTGCAATATTACCAGGATTAGCAATATTGTTTTCGCTATTAAATCCATTCTTACAAAAAGTCGATTGTAGCGTCACTGAAACAAAAGCAATTACATCATTAACTGGTCCAGGAGATTATTATTCTTCTATAGATTCATCGCTTGCTGGCGATAGTTTGAAATCCGCTCTACACAATTTGAATCAAACAAAAAGAAAGAAAACTATTGGTTATGATGGGCTCCGCAGTACTTATCAGATTTTTGATCGTGACTGGATGGGACAAGATAATGGAAAAATTGTTGGCTTTTATGATAATGCATTGATTGGCCCTTCTTGGGACAGTGCCAAAACATGGAATAGAGAACACGTTTGGCCTAATTCTCGTGGAGGCGGCTCAAAAGGCGGAAGTTCAACTAGTCCAACAGTTGACCAAGATGCACATATGCCTCGTCCTACAAGTATAAGTATTAACTCTTCAAGAGGAAATGCTGCGTATGCTGAATCAGGAGCATATGATCCAGGAAGTGAAGGAATAGAAAATTATCGCGGTATTGCTGCGAGAATTATCTTTTATTGTGCAATCGCAGATACACAATTGTCTTTAATCGATAATGTTTCAGATAGCAAAACTCAAATGGGTAAATTATCAGATTTACTTAAATGGAATCTTCAATATTTACCAAGCACATCCGCGGATGCTGCTCTTGAACTTCGCGTTGAGCAAAATAGAAACGAAACAATTCAAAACGATTCAAAAGGACAAGGAAATAGAAACCCATTTATTGACCACCCTGAATATGCATGTAAGATTTGGGGCGACACAAACTCAACAACAAAATCAATTTGTAGTTCATATGTTCCATCAGTTATCACAAAATTAACGATGAATACCACATCTGAAACGATGGCATATGGAGGATCGTTACAATTAAGCGTCACACCTACTCCAAGTGATGCGACTGCTTCAGTTAAATGGACATCATCAAATGAAAATATCGCCACTGTTGATAGCAATGGTCTTGTTACAGCTAAAAGCACAGCTGGTTATGTACAAATAACCGCTACATCAACATATGATTCTTCTATCACTGCTGTATGTCAAATATATGTAATTGAACCATCAAACATTGATATTGAAAGCATTTCAAGTAGCGATATCTCTTTAGCGGCTAATGAAACTAACCAAATTATTGTTACAACAAACCCGTTAAGCGTATATCCAACTCCTACATATTCATATTCATCAAACGATATATCAATTGCAACAGTCGATAGTACAGGAATTGTTACTGGTGTTAAAGAAGGAAATACAACGATAAATATTACCGCAACACAAGGAAGTAATATTAAAACAACAACTATTAATGTCGTAGTTACAGCAAAACCTGCAGTAACTGAAGCAACAATTACTAAAGATAATATCGAACAGGCGTATTCGGAGACAGTTAAAGAAGGCACCGCTAGTGATGGAACAAAATTTTCTTATATTAATGTTGGCTGTTATGATAAAAAAACAATTCAATTTAGAAAGAATGAAGGAGCTATTTGGAACACAGAAGCTTTGAATTTGAAATCAATAACTTTAAATATGACAAAAAATTCAGTAAGTGTTTATGGTTCAAATACTGTTGGAACAAAAGAAACATTAATATCAGCTAGTTCCGATGGAACATACGATCTAACTGGATATAAATATTATTATTTGATGTGTGGATCAGGTGCCGCAAACGCAAGCTCAATTGTAATAAAATATGCATCTAGTTCTGGTTCATCTGAATCTATTTCATTAGATAAATCATCGTTAAGTCTTACAATTGGTGATACTTATACATTAACCGCTACTTCAAGCGGAGAAGTAACATGGAGTTCCTCTTCACCATTAGTTGCGTCAGTTGATAATGGAAAGATAACTGCCTTAGCAAAAGGAACAACAACTATAACTGCAACATGTGGATCTCTTAAAGCAACATGCTTAGTTACAGTTAATGAACCTGAAGTTATTACACTTTCAAAAATTGAAACAAGCGGCCAAACAACAAACTTTAATTTAAATGATGTATTTAATTATGATGGCACATTGACCGCCACATATTCTAATGGCGCTACAAAAACTGTAACACCTACTTCAATATCAACGGTTGATATGTCTACAATTGGAAATAAAACAATTACTATTACTTATACTGAAAATGGAATAAGCAAGACCACATCATATCAAATAAATGTTATTGACCCATCCATTATTCAAAAGAATGAAAATAGCGTTAAGAAATGTTATAGCATTTCAAAAGCTGGAACTCTTGGCTTTTCTGTTTATGGCGTTTATATGGGTGTTGTAAATGGAAGTGATGTCGTCATAATGAATGGCGAATATGGCATTATGCTTTATCAAACAAGTAAAGAAAATAGTTGGGTTGTTGGGCAAACTGTCTTAAAAGTATCGTCCTCAACATTAGACATTTACAACAACTTATACGAGTTAAAAAATTGCGTTGTTGGTGTTGAAACTGACGCTACAACAATTGAAGAAGAAATCTATCCAGTAGTTACATACACAATTACAGGTAAAGAAACTTCTTCAAATCAAGATTTAGCAAATAGGCTTTCTACTGCTACTGGTGTTGTTAAAACGCTAAATTCTACATCATATACGAGTGGAAAAGATATTTCTGGAACTATTGAAATTAATGGTAATTCATTCAATATTTTTGCGAAGAAAAATACTGTTGCTTCTAAAACTTTGTTTGATGCATTAAATGAATCAATGAATAATAATACAAGTATTACTCTAGAAGGTTTTACAACGATATATAAGACAACATTCCAAATAAGCATAAGCAATATCGTTATAAAAGATGAGACATATACTGCAGAAGAATTCGCTAACGATTTTTTAAATATGACTAATTCAATTTGCGAAACATCAAAATTAAATAATTGGTCAAATGTCTTAGATCAACTATCCCCTGTTTGGATAAAACTTGATAGCAGCACCTATTTCTTAAAACTTTCTTCAACTGAAGTTCAAAAACTTATCGATGCAACACCACTTGAAAATGGAGAAGTTATCGAACAAGCTATGAATAGATATGATCATATTATTGAAAGATATGGCTTAAAGAATTTTATTGCAAGAAATGTTACATATAACGCATCAAATATTTTGTCCTTAAATAACAATGACAAACTACTTCTACCATTAATAATAATTTCATCTATAACCGCTGTTAGTGTTATTGGATTGATTCTTTTAAAGAAAAAAGAACAATAAAATATAGCCGATTATAATTAATCTTTTCTTCCTTATAGTAGTAATATTTTTTTCTAATGCTAAAATATTAATCCTTAGGAGTTAATAAAATGAATACTTTGAAAAAAGCAAGGCTATTAGCCTTATTAGCGGTCTCTTCAACTATTGTAAGCGCTTCAATTGTCAATAAAGCATATCAAAGCAACGCAACATATGAAGTTAGTCAAGATATAAATGAATATTATTCATCTATTAGTGATAGCGCAACAGGCGATACACTTTTATCACAATTAAGATCACTCAATAGCATTAAAAGAAAATCCACTGTTGGGTATGGAAACATGGGAACTAGTGCTTCAGGCAAATTTAAATACACTGACTATGACCCTGAAACCGTACAATACGATAGCAATAATCAACCATATGGTACAAAAATATTAAGCTTTTATAGTTCAAACTCATGTACAAGCTTTAATAGAGAACATGTATGGCCGAATTCCCATGGAGGAGATGTTGTTGAAAACGATATTCATATGCCTCGTCCAACAATTCCAGCCGAAAATGGTAGCCGCGGTAATTCCTTTTATGTAGAGGGAATGAAGCATAGCTCAAATGGTTGGGATCCAGCAATGGAAAGTTTTGGTGTTGAAGACTATCGCGGAGATTCAGCAAGAATAGTTTTTTACTGCGTTATCGCAAATAGCAAATTATCCCTCTTAGATCAAAATTATCACGCTACATCGCGCGATAATAACGATTATATGATGGGAAAATTATCAGATTTACTTAAATGGAATCTTAAATATCCTGTCCTTCAAAGAGAATATAACCGCAATAATGGAGCGGAATATCTTCAAGGAAATAGAAATCCATTTATTGATCACCCAGAATATGCTTGTAAGATTTGGGGAAATACAAATGATACAACAAGACAAATATGTAAATCCTCATTAGTCAAATTAGAAGGATTAAGCGTTAATTCTTCTTCAATTGAATTAACTTATGATGGTTCATATAAATTAAGTGTCACCCCTATTCCAAGCGATGCTTCCTCTTCTGTTACATATAAATCAAGCGATACATCAATTGTAACTGTTTCAAATGATGGTTTAGTTACTGCAAAAGAAAAAGAAGGAAACGCCACTATCACAATCACATCTACATATGATTCAAGCATAAGCACAACTGTTAATGTACGCGTTAATAAACCTGCTAATGTTGCGATGACATCAATATCATCAGCTGATATTTCTTTAACTGTTAATGACTCAAAACAAGTAACCAATAGCATTCTTCCAACAAATGTATATCCAAAACCTACATTAAGTTATGAAATATCAAATGAAGATTTTGCATCAGTATCAAGTAATGGCGTAGTCAAAGGACTTAAAGAAGGTGAAACAACTTTAAAAATTATTGCTACACAAGAAAGCAATGTTAAAGAATGCCTAATTAAAGTTACTGTGACAAAAGCTGTTGATGTAACTGAAACTATTGATAATACATTTTTTGGTAATTATGGAACAGATGTTGAATACACTACTAAAAATAATTTACATCTTAAAGCCACAAATGTAGGAAATTACTCAAACTCAGTTCAATTTAAAAGATCAAGTGGCACTTTATATAGCGCTGAACAAGTGAATTTAAAGAAAATTGTTATCACAGGTACAACCTCATTAACTGTTTATGGAGGAAATTCTGTTGGTGAACAAAAAACTGAAATTAATGGCACTGATGGCGTTTATGATTTAACAGGTTATAAAACATTTGTTATTAAAAATAATACTAGCGGTGTCCAAAAAGCATCAAAAATATCGCTAACATATGCTTTTGGAGCTGGAAGCGAAGAAGAAATAGATAAAATTTCTCTTAATCATAACAGTGTTTCGCTCACTGTTGGAGATGAAATTCTCCTTAAAGCCGAAGCGAATAAAGATGTAACCTGGTCGTCATCAAATAATAATGTTGCTTCAGTGAGCTTTGGAACAGTAAAAGCATTAAGTGAAGGCACTGCAATTATTACCGCAAAAGCGGGTAATGCCACTGCAACATGTACTATTACTGTCAATAAAAAGGTTGAACAAAAAACATTAGTTTCCCTTACTTATGAAGGGGAATTAGTAAAAACTGAATATAAAGTTGGTGAAAAAGTTTCATTAGAAGGATTAAAATTTACTGCTAATTATTCAGACAATACAAAAGAAGACGTTACAAATAAAGTAACACTAAATAAAACAACGCTTTCACTTGATGATAAAACTATAAGCGTTTCATATTCATATGAAGGCATTACAAAAACACTAGATTTTGATATAACTGTCAAAGAAAGTGGCAATACATCAACTTCTGATCCAACTCCTCCTATCGGAGAAGATGGAAGCGATACATCGTCATCAAATCCAGTTCCTCCAGTAGAAGATAACAATACTAACACAGGATGTGGAGGAAATATTGTAGCAACAAGCATTATATTATCCATTATTTCTTTAATTGGTATCTTGTTAGTGGCTCTTAGAAAGAAATTTGTGGAATAATAATTTGCCCAAATAAAAACCTAGGCTTTGTGAAGTCTAGGTTTTTAATAATTAATAATAATTAGATTTTGCTAATAAGGAATCTTTCAATATCACTTATTTCTTTGATGATATCTTTTGATAATACTTCACTGCCATCTTTTGTAATCAAAATATCATCTTCAATGCGAACTCCAATGCCATGTTCTTTGAAATACAAACCTGGTTCACATGTGATAACATTTCCTTCTTGAAGAGGAAGAGATCTAATTGATTCATCATGAGTGTCAAGACCAAGATGGTGGCTTACACCATGGAAATATACTCTATCGATATCTTCTTTTTTCTCAAGTAAGCCATGTTCAACGCATTCCTCCGCTAAAAAGTTTCTAGCAAATTCTTGGCATTCTTTTAGCGTTACACCAGGCTTCATAAACTTCGATGTTTGTTTATTGCAATCTAGGACAATTTGATAAATTGTTCTTTGAAGTTTGTTATAAGTGCCACTAATAGGATATGTACGAGATATATCACCACAATAATAATCCCTGCTAGCGCCAACATCTAAAAGGACTAAATCGCCGCTATGAAGAACATCTTTAGCATCTGGATAATGAAGAATAGTTGCGTTTTTTCCGCCTGCAACAATACTATCAAAAGCAAGTCCAGCATCCATATCTTCGAATACATTGAATTCAAATACATTGCGCATGTTGTATTCAAATCTTCCAGCAGTTAATTCTTTTAAAACATTTTTAAGACCAATTTCAGTTGTGTGAATTGCTTCTTTAATCATTTCAACTTCGGCTTTTGATTTAACCATTCTAAGAAGAGACATTTTGTCATGAATATCTTCTACTTCTATTGAAGGATAATTTTCTTTTAGCGTTTTAGCGAAATCGTTGGTAGATGTGCATTCTTCAATTTTTAATTCTTTTTCAAGATCAAGATATACTTTCTTAATTTCACCAAAGAATGTCATATCTCTTAAGGCGACATCAATCTTGCTTGCAAGACTTCCACGCATTAATACATTGTTAATGCCAGATATTTGATATGCTTCATCGGTTGAAAGCTTAATACCAAGCCATTTTTCAACTTTTTCATCTTTTGGATCAATGAATAAAAATGTTTGATTTTCACCGTCCGCTTTAACCATCATTAAAGCTGAATTTTCTTGTTTAATACCTGTTAAATAATAAAAGTTTCTGTTAACTTGGAATGGATAATTTTCATCAGCCGATTTTTTTCTACCTTGTCCAGCAAAAAGAATAAGCATTGAGTCATCATCCATCTTTTCAAGGATTTTTTCTCTTCTAAGAGAATATTCACTTTGTTCAATCATATATTTTTTTATAAACCTTCCTTTTTCCATGTACTTCCACACTCATTTGAGGGAAGTAATTTGTTAATTGTTCTCCAAAATTTTCATCTGCAAGAACATCCACATTTATTGTAGTATCGTAATTTATATTTTCCAACGAAAACGAAAAAGATTTTGCAAGGCGCTTAAAAGTATCAAAATCTTTATATGTAAAATTGCAATGATAAACATATTTTGTCTCAATTTTTAACATTAAAGAATCGTCAAGAACTTTGACACCCGCTTCAATGTATGTCGACATTAATCTACTTGCCCCAAGAAGTATTCCGCCAAAATATCTAACAACCACTAAAAGGACTTCATCTAAATTCTTCTTTTCTAAAAGTTCAAGAAGAGGTCTTCCAGCGGTTTTAGAAGGTTCACCATCATCAAAGCCTTTCTTTTTATCACCTACTATATATGCATAGCAATAATGTTTTGCTTTTGGATATTCTTTTTTAATTTCTTGAAGATATCTATTAACATCATCGGGGGAATTAATATGCAAAACAATTCCGATAAATTCGGAGCGATCTTTTATTATTGAAGCTTCATTTTTCTCAAGTATTGTGTACATATTATTTTTTATCTTTTAAATCAATGCCGAGTTCTTTTCCTTCATACATATAATCAAACCATGGAAAGTTTTTAAAATGATTTATATGAAGTCGATGCATTTCCTCGGTAAGCATTATAACTTTTCCAACATTTCTAATTTCTGGGAAGAAATCATAATATTCATTATTAACAAAATAAGAAAAGCAACTTAAATCGACTGAAATAGGATATGTTTGAACGGTTTTATAATCTAAATCAAATTCGAATGGTTTACCAAATTTAATTCCTTTAAAATGAACGCCTTTATGGTCAATAGAATATATTCCTTCTCCACATATTTCTGTTGTTTCAGTTTTCTTTACATAATGATCTTTAGGAAGCGTTCCAAGTTTTACTTTAAATGAATAGCAATAATTTGGATCATTTCTAATTTCATTAATAATATCTTTTCTTTCTTTATGCACCCAATCTGTTGGTGTATCAGGAATTATAGAACCTTCATATGGATGGAAATCATAATAATCATCCATTGTCGCTCCATTTCCACATTTCTCGCATTTAATATAACTATCTTTGCTAACCATTGAAAATTCTTCACCACATTTTGGGCATTTATAGCAGATGTCCGCTAAACCGGTTGTAATTTTTCCTTTTGAATTATATTTAATATGTGCGATTTTATTCCATTTATAATCATCATGATGAAATTCATTATTTATAATGTCTTCGATTTCAGATGCTTTATATTTTTTTAAATCTTCTTTGCTAAATAATAATTTAAGCGTTCCATATACTTCGCCAATTCGATCATCTGAACACACCTTGTTATTTGTAAGATAACTTCCTCTTAAAGCCATTGAATAAACAGGAACATTAAAAGCTTGCAAAAATCTTCCAGTACCAGGAACAATTGGCTGATTATCACCAAATATAGATGATGTTCCTTCTGGAGAAAAAGCAACGCAACCATTTTGTTTAATAATTTCTCTTATAGCTCTCATTCCCGACATATCATTAGCGAAAACTTTTTTTGGAAGAATATTCATCATTTTGAAAGGCCAATGGAGATGTTTTCTAAAGAAAGAACCATACTCCGCTACAATGGAAAGTCTTTTTGGATAGCATGCTGTTGTTAAAAATGTATGATCTCTTCTTGATTGGTGATTCCAAATTAGAAAACAAGGACCTTTGCATTCATTAATATCATCGATAATCTCGATATGAGGATGATATTTTCCACCTAATAGAGGTGTTAATCCGACAACATAATAAATCCAATACAAAAACGGATTAGGTCTTTTATATTTTCTTAGTTCTAGTTCTTTTTGAAGATCTTTTTCTTTCTTCATAACTCTATCTATGTTTAGCGTGGAATGTCACACCAAGTGTATCAGGTCCACAGTGTGCACCGGCAGTTGGATTAATATCTTCAACGATGATATTTAAATCTTCTCCGAAATGTTCTTTGAGCATTTTTACAAATTCATCAACAAGATACATTGCATCGCCGTGAGCGATAATAACTGGATAATCTTTAATATGATCTTCAAGTTCAATTACATAATCTAATATTTTTCTTAAAGCCGCTTTTCTACCTTTGGCTTTTCCTATTGAAACCATTTTTCCTTCTTCATTTATATAAATGATTGGTTTAATTCCGATAAGACCGCCCATAAAAGCAGTAAATCCACTTACTCTACCACTTTTTCCAAAGAATTTAAGATTATCAGCAAAGAAATAGAAGGCTGTTTTATCAACATTTTCATCAGCCCATTTTTTAATTTCATCAATGGATTTACCTTCTTTATATAATTTTCCCATTTGTAAACATAATGAAAAGCTTCCAAGAGTAATACCTTTCGTGTCAATCATTTCAAATCTTCTTTCAGGGTATTTATCTTTAAGTTCATCCATTAAAAGACGAATTGAATTGAATGTCGCTGACATTGCACCTGAAAAATGGATATAAAGAATATCGTTTCCTTTTTCAAATTCTGGTTCGAAATACGCTCTATAATCTTCTGGAGATAAAGCGGATGTTGTTGGAAGAGTGCCTTGTCTTAATTTATCAAAAAAAGCATGAGCATCGTATTTTTCAAATGAAACATATGGATAAATTTCTTTTCCATCCATCTCATAAGGCATTGAAATTAATTTTGCATTAAATTCTTTTGCAATTTCTGGGGTGATATCACAATCAGTATCAAAAAATAATGTATACATAAATTCTCCTATTTAGTGGCGTTTTTTTCTAAGTAATCAATTACATCTTTTACAGTTGCAAAATTTATTGAACTTGTAAAACGAACGCCAAATTCATCTTCAAGTGCCATTGCAAGCATCATAATTCCGATTGAATCAAATCCTAAATCTTCTATTAATCTAGAATTTTCATTTGCGTGAGAAACATCTGCATCAGGCATTGTTTCTTTAATAATTTTTAATAATCTTTCAAACATATTTTACCTCTTATCTTCTCCGTCATATAAAGATTTATTCATAGCAATATTTAGCAATATATGTGCAGCATTTCTAATAGCTTTTGGTCCACTTGAACCACGACATTTCATAACTGGAACTTTTGATCCAAGCATAATGCCCGCTCCAAGGGATTCAAAGTCATATGTTTGCATTAAATATTGAACAAGAGGCATGATAACTTCCTCTTGTTTGTTCTTTTTAGCGTATTTAACAATTTCAGTTATAAGATTCACCGCCATTCCTTCACTATTTTTAAGAACTTGATTTCCAGCAAATCCATCACAAACTAAAACATCACAAAGTCCACTCAAAGCCTTATTTCCTTCGATATTACCTATAAAGTTTATATCTTTATCATCCGCTAATAATTTATGAGTTTCTTTAACAACTTTATTGCCCTTTGTAGGTTCGCTTCCATTTGAAAGTAGACCAACTTTTGGCGAATCAATTTTGTATAAATAACGCATAAAATCGCTTCCTAAGTGAGCGAAATTAACGAGTTGATTTGGCCCACAATCAATTGATGCTCCTGTATCAACTAAACATGTAAATGACTTGTTCATATTTGGAAGAACAGCTGCCATACATGGGCGAACTCTTTTATCATTTAGTAAATATTTAATCGCACAAACCATAAGTGCTCCACTATTTCCAGCGGATATTAATCCAATATTTTGTACTTTCGAAGCAGCTTCAAAAGCTTTGAAAATAGAAGCATCTGGTTCTTTGTAAAAAGCTTCGATTGGATTATCATAATTTGTGATTGTTCCTTTAGAATCAATTATTTCGATTCTCGAAGAATCAAAATTGTATTTATTAATCAAATCTTTATCACCAACAATGATTAAATTAACATTATCAAATTCATCAAGAACAAGTTTTGCACCATCTAAAATAGCTTCGGGGCCTTTATCACTCCCGAAAGTATCAATTATAATT
>JBNMLE010000024.1:0-15054 GCA_050874705.1 Bacilli bacterium | reverse complement strand
ATTACGTATATATCATATTGATAATATTTTTTTAGTTCTATAATTAGGCTATTAAAGTCTTTTTCAATATTAGTAATTATTTTATCTAGTTTGCTGTCTGTTAGATTATCGACTATACTCATTTGATAAATTAAATCATTTAAGCCTATTGAAAGAGTTAATATGGTACTTTCTCTTAAAGTTTGTTTTAAATTTAATTCTTGGTTACCTATATTTATTTTTTTATTAACTAGATATTCTTTATGCACAAAAAGTCCACTTTTACCAATGATTTGTTACTTTTTCTGCAAAGCCGAGCAAATCATTAAAATGAATAATTTCATCATCTAGCATTATCGAACCACTGAAACGTCCAAAAACTTGATTTTGAATTGATTTAATAATTAATGCATTCATATCTGCGTGCCTATTTAATATAGGGGTAAATGTAAGATCGATTCTTCCATCACTGCTTCTAATTTTCCATGGTTTTAAAAAGTCATCGTTGCCATGTTTATTTAAAGGTATATCAAAAGTAACATCTTCTAATTTATATGATTTATCATTGATAAATAGCATATTTTCACTAGCAAACGATGTATCACCAAAACCATATCCAAGGTTAAATCCAATTCTTTTTCCGTTACTAATAGTGTTGAGGCTTGACCAATACCAAGTATTTTTATATGTCCAAACACCTCTGCCCCAATCTAAAACACCATATGCATCATTAAGATCATAAAATGTTTCACCAATTTTAAAATATCCACTCGCGGAAAGAAGATTAATCTTTTGATTGTAATAAAAGTGTTTTTCTTTCTTAAATGGAGTAGCGATAACCATTGAGTCTTCATTTGTTTCTTTTAAATATATGTCGCAACGGAAATTCATGTTGTCGATAAATTTTTTGTATTCTACAACAATGTGTCTCTCCCCATTTTTATTTTCAAAAATAAATGAACATTTTTTATTTTTAAATGAAACATCACCATTTTTGCTTGTAGAAGGAAGATTAAGTTTTCCATTTGAGAAAAATCCCATAACAGATTTTGTAACATCTTTTTTATTAACAAAATCTAAAAATGATAAGCTCGCTAAAGACATATACGAATTATCAGCGATAGTAAGGGCGATTCCGTAACTATCATTTCCAATATAATAATAATCCCATTCTTTAATTCGCCACTTTGAAGCTTTAATATCATTTCGATTATATTCTTTAATCAAAGAAGTTGAATAACCAACTTCGTTAAGATTTCCGTTTTCGTCTAATAATTTTCCAGGATTTAATTTATTTTGCATATATTTAAATTATCATAATTCTAGAAATAAAAATCTAGCATAAAAAATGATTCTCGCATTTAACAAGAATCATTTCATTTTGAATATATTATTTATTGCTACTAGGCCAAAAATCTAAAGCGTAAATATATTTTGCATTAAAGAATTTTCCAAAAATATATTTATTAGATCCAGCTTCTGTTGTTACATAAATTTTTCCATCTTTTTCATTATAATCAAGATCTTCACTCATGGCCGGAGCAATAACATCGCGATAATGATCTTCAACAATATAAACTGGCGCGTCATTAAGAGTTTTGCCACTGTCATAAATTGCGTCAGTATGATAAACATAATAATGAGATGAAGCTAAACCATATGATGTAGAAAGCACTATTTCGCCAGCCTTATTCATCGCAAATCCTTGTACTTGATCACGAATAGAATAATATAAAAGTGGTTTTAATCCATCGCTATCTAATAGATATTTTCCAACAACTGCGTAATGAGTTCCTTCTTTTTTGGTTTCATATGGATGATTTGTTTTATATGCTTTTCCATTATTAAATTCGCCAATATAGATATAACCATCCTGAGTGAATACAAATGAAGCAGAACCATCTACTTTGTGAAAATGATTTTCTTTATCTAATTCAATTTCATTTGTTTTTTCATCATAAATTGTGGACATGGGAATGTCATATATTCCTGAATTTTCACCATCTCCATTCGCAAGATAAAGTGTTCCATTTTCGTTAGCAACCCCACCACAATGTCCGGTAAAAGGTTCACCATTTTGTTTTAATGTAATCGTTTTAACGTTGTTATGAGAATCTGTGATATATATGCGAGATGCACTTTTATCCGACATATAACCAGCAACAATAATTTTGTCGTTTTCTTCATCAACACTCATGCCTTGAGGAATGAAATTATCATCAAGCCCTGGACATTTAGCAACTTCGCTTTCCATGTTGTAATATTCATGATAAATTGCAAATTTTCCTAAATTAAGACCGCCTATAACTGTTCCTAAAGTAGCTACAACTCCACCGATAACAATTAGAGGGATAAATATAAGTTTATGTTTCATAATAGTCTCCTTAACCCACAAAAATAGAGTATCATTAATGATAGTCTTTTTGAATATTTATTTCTTATAAAAAAGCACAAATGCTATTTAACACTTGTGCTTATTTTTTTATTTCGAAGTATGAGATATGTCTTTTACAATATATCCTTCTTCTCCAATAACGCTTTTTATCTTATTTTCATCTAATAAATTGTCGGAATATATCTTTGTTTTATTAAAGAAATGGGAAGATTTAACTTTTTTAATATCAAAGTTTCTTCTAATAACATCGTTAACATGTGCTTCGCAACTTCCACATCTCATTCCGTCAATCTTAACAACGTATAAATGATTTGCTTTCATAATAATCACCTTTTTTTAAAAGGGGCATAAGCCCCAGTTTTTTTATTTTTTATATTTCTTGTAATAAGCTTTCAATAATGCGTTTTTCTTTCCTGCACAAGATGAACATTCACCAGTCGGAATGTGATGAACTTTCTTATATACATATATTCCAATCATTGTCCCAAAGAAGGCAATAAGCAAAACTAATACAAGAATTTCTATCCAAATTGTACTAGGATTTTGAAACATAATTATTTTGTAGCTCCTTTTCTATTGCGAAGATATTTGTTGTAATGAATAACACCAAATACAGCAACAACTGCAAGAATAACAATACCAGCAGTGACTGGAATAGCCCATGCAAGTCTAGCACCATCAGTTGTGAAGCAAGAAAGCACACTGTAGATGATAGCTGAACCAATATAAGAGCTAACAAGCCAGAATAATACTGTCCATTTGAATTGTCCTTTTGGAAGTTCTGCTTTTGCAGTAGCGCAAGCAGCAAAGCAAGGAATAGTAAGCATATTAAATGCAATAAATGAAATACAACCTTGCCATGAAATTCCTGTACCTGCGATCATTGTCCAAGCTTCTGTAACACCTTCTCCAGTAGCTTCACCCGCTTCAATAGCGGCTTCAATATCAGCAAGAAGTGTTGGATTAAGTGAAATTGCTCCTGAATTAACACCAGCAACAATAACTGTCGCTAATGTGAAGAATGTTGCAATAACGTTTTCCTTGGCAATTAAACCTGTAATTGAGGCAACTGCGAAGACCCAACCAAATGTAGAGAGTTGTGATCCAAAACCAAGAGGTGTAAATAAAGGTTGGATAAATTGACCTAAACTTGCAAGAATTGATTGTGACATATCTCCATCAAGATACATCCAGTTCCAACCAAAGTTAGTTAAGAACCAAATGACAATTGTTGAAGCAAGAATAATTGTAAATGCTTTTTTAACAAAGTGTTTTGCTTTATCCCAAAGGTGAATCATCAATGCTTTGAATTGTGGCATATGATATGCAGGAAGTTCCATAATAAATGGAGCTGCATCACCTTTAAGAGTTGTGTTTCTCATTAAGATAACACAAATAATAGCGGCAACAATACCAACTACATACATTGAGTATGTAATAATATCAGGATATTGGAAACCAAATGCGCTGACCATACCACCAGCGATAGCGGTTAAAATAGGAAGTTTAGCACCACAAGAGAAGAAAGGAATAACACGAATTGTAGCGGTTCTTTCTTTATCATCTGCAAGTGTACGAGTGTTGATCATAGCTGGAACAGAGCAGCCAAATCCCATAATCATTGGAATAAATGCTCTACCAGAAAGACCGAATTTACGGAACATTCTATCAAGAATAAAGGCAACACGAGCCATATATCCTGTATCTTCCATAATAGCGAAGAATAAGAATAAGACTAAGATTTGTGGTAAGAAACCTAAGATGGCAAATAAACCACTTAAGACACCATCACAAATTAAGCCACTGACCCATGCAGGTGCATTTATTGCTGCAAGACCATCACTTGCAAGACCAGTTAATAAATCAAATGTACCATTGAACAAATTTGCTAAGATAACACCAGGCGAATTAATACCAGTATCAGTCCAGAATAATCCTTCATATGGGGTTCCTTCAAAGCAAGGTGCAACACCATTTGCTTCAAGAATTCCACCAAGGAAGAATAAGTTTTCTGAGAATGTTAGATGGAATACAACAAACAATATCGCAGCAAAGATAATTAAGCCAAATACTTTATGAGTCATGACCTTATCGATGCGATCTGACTTATTCATTTTGACTTTATCTTTTTTGCTATCTTTTGATTTTTCTTCATCATTTTCTTCAACATGACGAACAATAACATTACCAAATTCTCTTGAAATGTAATTGTATCTATTATCGGCAATTAATGCTTCAAAATCGTCACCAAATGTTTTATCTTCAAATGTTTTCTTGAATTCATTAACCATTTCAACTAAATCTTCATGGTTTTTAACTTCAAGTTCATCATTTTCCACTAATTTAATCGCGTGGAATAATGGATTGCCAACCTTTTTACCTTTAAAAGCGATTTCTACATCGCCGATAAGGTGAAGAAGATCTTTATTTTCGATAATTGTGTGACCAAGACGTGGCTTTTTAGCTACTTCATAGGCCTTTTTCATTAAATCATCGAGATTTGATTCTTTTAAGGCTGAAACTTTTACAACTGGAACACCAAGTTTTTTCTCAAGTACTTTTTCATCTAATTTATCGCCGTTTTTATCTAAAACGTCCATCATATTTAAGGCCACAATCATTGGAACATCGATTTCCAATAATTGTGTTGTTAAATATAAGTTACGTTCAAGGTTTGTCGCGTCAATAATATTGATGACACAATTAGGCTTTTCATCAAGAATATAATTACGAGAAATGACTTCTTCGTTTGTATATGGTGATAATGAATAAATACCTGGAAGGTCAATAATAGAAATAGGTTCTTTTAATTTTTTATAAGTACCATCTTTCTTTTCAACAGTAACGCCTGGCCAGTTACCAACGTGAGCTGTTGAACCAGTAAGGGAGTTGAATAATGTGGTTTTCCCGCAGTTAGGGTTACCAGCAAGTGCAAAACGCATCATACTATTTTTTCTCCTCCATCATTTCAAGTGTCACAAGTTTAGCTTCGCTAAGACGAAGTGTTAATTCATATCCTCTGATTGTGACTTCAATAGGATCACCGAAAGGGGCTTTTTTGCGAAGATATACGACGGCACCAGGTGTAACACCCATGTCAAATAATCTTCTGCGGAGGCGTCCTTCACCTTCAACTTTTTTTATTTGGCCAGTCTCGCCAATTTTAAATTCATCTAGTTTTTTTAGCATAATTCCTACCTTTCTACGCAACTAGAATTTTGCTCGCGATATTTTTATCAAGAGCAAGTCGTGTTTCTTTAACAAGAACAACTACACCATCATTGCCATTAGATATGACTTCGATTTTTCCATTTAGAAGAATACCTAAACTTTCTAAGTGCTTTTTTGTTTTATCGTCAAGCAATACTTTTACAATTTTTAGCATTACTCCAACAGGTGCAAGCGCAAGTGGCATAATTTTCCTCCTCGTTAGTTAGTCTATCCTAACACGCTTTATATAATAAATATCTAATAATACCTTGTCAACAAAAAGTTAGTGTTGACTAACAAAAAGCAAAAATAAAAGGCTGAATTTTTATTTCAGCCATTAATTATTTAAGTGTTTCAACATGCTTTTTAAGAGCATCGAATGTTTCATCTGACAAATCATGTTCGACTCGACATGCATCTTTTAAAGCATTTTCTTCGCTTACTCCAATCCTTTCAAAAAATGATGATAAAACAATATGTCGTTCATATGTCTTATTCGCCACTTCTTGTCCAAGTGGAGTTAATTTAATATAGCCTTTCGAATCAATATCTATATAACCATTTTCACGTAGTTTCTTCATAGCTATAGAAACACTAGGTTTGGAAAAATTCATCGATTCAACAATATCGATTGATCTTATTTGGCCTTTTTTATTTGTTAAAACTAGAATTTGTTCTAAATAATCTTCGCTTGATTCGTAAAGTTTCATGTACTAATTTCCTTATTTACTAATTTTGAAACCAAAAAATATGATTAGTCAAGATAATTGTAATTAAGTCAAGAATCCATCCAATATATCCCGCCCATAAAATCCAAGCTGCAGCAAGGATAATGCGGACAGTATCTCTTCTTGTTATTGCATCGAATAAACGATATAATCCCCAAAGAATATCAACAATAGGTAGACATAAAAGTATTTTTTGTACCCATGTTCTATTGTCCATCCAATCTAAGAATTCTTTCATATTTTTTTCCTCGATTCTTTATTATTATAGTCACTTAAAAAAATATAAAAAGAAATATTTTGTATCACTATCTTTTAATAGATTTATAATAATCTATATTTTTGGTATGCTATAATAAACTAAATTTATGAAAAAAACTATTGCAGAAGAATTATCAAAAAGAAAATATAAAGTTCCTAAATTATTTTATTGGAGATTTTTAATTAACTTTATTGCTAATCCGATATTGCTTCCAAAACATCATTTAAAAACAGAAATAATTGACAACATTGAAGAATGCGATGGTCCTTGTTTTGTAATTTATAATCACCAATCAAGAATGGATTATCTTTATGTAGGAAAATGTTGCCCTTTTACACCACTTAATTATATGGTCGCGTACAATGAATTTTTCCGCAAAAAATTCAAATTTGTTTTCAAACTTATGAATTGTATTCCAAAGAAAAATTTCGTTATGGACGTCGATTCAATGGAAGCTGTTTCTTCAATAATTAAACAAAATGGTAAAATATGTTTTGCACCAGAAGGTATTACATCAATTGTTGGCCATAATCAACCTATTGTCGCTGGGACAGGAAAATTTTTAAAACATTTTAATATACCTGTTTATTTATGTAAAATTAATGGAGCTTTTCTTTCATCAAATAAAACAGTTATCAAAGAAAAAGATGGCCCTGTTTTTGCTAGATTCTCACTACTTTTTACAAAAGAAGACTTAGAAAATCAAACTGAACAAGAAATACAAGATCAAGTTGATGCTGCCTTATGGACTGATGAATATGAATGGAACAAAAAGAATCATTTCTTATACAAATCGAAAGGAAAAATATGCGATCATCTCCACGATTTATGTTATCGCTGCCCTAAATGTGGTACAGAATTTGAAATGATTGGTAAAGGAAATAAAATCTATTGTGGTTATTGTGGTAATGGCGCAACACAAGATGATTATTACACTTTCTATCCATTTAATGATGATTGTGTTATTCCTAAATCAATTAGTAAATGGGCAGATGAAGAAAGAAAGCAAGTCTACCAAGATATCAAAACAAATCCGAATTATTCATTAGAATTCGGTACGAAGCTTGGCGCTCTTCCACAATATAAATATTTAGGAAAAGGCAAAACATCAGTAGATGTTGGTTCAGGAAGAGTACTTATTAATCACGATGGTTTCCATTTCAATGGAACAAAAAATGGTAAGCCATTTATATTTAAATTAACTTGGCTTGAGCTAACAACAGTTTATATGGTGAATGATGTAACATCATTTTCCTTATATTTCGGAGGAAATTATTATGAATTTACTCCCACTACTCCTGTTGCCTTTAAAGCTCTTCTTGTTGTTGAAGAGATGCATAGACTTCATGTAAATAAATGGAAAAACTTCCCTTGGATGAAATCAATATATGAAAAATGATTGGTCGTCCCATCATTTTTATTTATCTTTATGTGGATTAGGTTTGAATAAGGAATATGTATAAATCCCTTTTTCTTTATCGAGATTTTTTCTTACAAAACCAAGCATTTCTAGGACACCTCGATTTTTTAAATCAAATCTTCCTAAATAACATATTATTTCTCTATGTGGATATATCATGTGGAGATATTTAACTAGAGTTAATAATAATTCTTGATTTATTATACGGGTATCATATTGATCGATAATATTTTTTGAAATTGTTATAGCGAGTTTTTGAATATTTACGCCAATCTGACCAATTAAAGAGCCATTTTGTGTAACTGCGAAATGCTTTTCGCCATCACTATCTAAGTCGTCATTAAAAGAATTTTGGATTATTTCTTTAACATCGCTAACGATGCTATCACCAAAAATGTGATGTTCATTGATGATATCTAAATCTTCATCAACGAAATTTCTTACCATTAAACTTTTGGTTGAAAATATTTCCATAATTAACGCATTGCACCACTAACAATAAAACCTAAGGCAAGAAGAATTGTGTAAACAGTCCATAACACAACTGCTAGTGCACTTATACAAATTGAAACAATTGATAAAATATAAGCGATTTTTCCAAACACTTTATATGGGTTTTTAGTTGCTTTTAAGCCCTTTTTAGCAAAACCCGCTAAAGCAATAATATTTAAAATAAGACCTGCGAAACCACCTACAATATAAAATGGTCCAACTCCTGTTGCGATAACAGCAAGAATAAATGCTGTTAAAGCATCTTTATTATAATCATGATCATCAATAGGCTCTACTTTTGCTTTTTCAGCCTTTGCACCTTCGTTATTATCATAATTTTCATTTATTTTTTTCGAATCAACATCAATAATTTTATTTTCTTCGTTCTCCATATCTTGTAACCTCTTAATTTATTTTAATAAATATTCATGTCTTAGTGTTAGTGTTTTCTAAATAAATTTTGCTTTATTATAGTTAATAGAATTGACATGAAAAGTATGAAAAGTATAATAAATATGAAAGGATAAACAATATGGAAAATAAAAACGAAAAAATCGCATCTGCGGCAACAGTTGGAAGCAAAGGACAAATTGTTATTCCACAAAAAATTAGAGAATTATTTGATATTAATCCAGGTAACACACTTATCTTTTTAGCGGACAAAAACAAAGGTGTTGCTTTAGTTAAAAATGATGTCGTTATGGATATGTTTATAGGCAAGGATGAACAATAATGGATGATATAATTTTAAAAGTAAACAATATTAATAAAAACTATCCAGATTTTTCATTAAAAAATGTTTCTTTTAACATAAGAAAAGGAACAATTATGGGCTTTGTTGGAAGAAATGGCGCAGGTAAAACAACAACTCTTAAAGCCATTTATCAACTAATAAAACCTGAAACTGGAGAAGTTTATTATTTTGATCAAAATATCAAAGACAATGAAATAGAAATTAAAAATGAAATCGGATTATTATTTGGAGGAATTGATTATTTTCCAAATAAAAAAGTAAAAACACTAACTGCTGCATCAAAAGGATTTTATAAACATTGGGATGAAGAAAGTTATAGAAAGTGGCTAAAATACTTCGATATAAATGAAGAAAAAAGAATAAGAGAATTATCAAATGGTATGAAAGTAAAATATAATTTAGCTATCGCTTTATCTCATCACGCTAAATTATTGCTTTTAGATGAGCCAACAAGCGGGCTTGATCCTGTAAGTAGAGATGAACTTCTTGATATATTTTCTCGCCTAGCTATTGACCATGGTGTTAGCATTTTATTTTCAACACATGTCATTTCTGATTTAGATAAAATAGCTGATGATATTACTTATATTAAAAATGGCGAAATCATTTATACAGGCGACTTATTATCTTTCAAAAAATCATATTATAAAATACAAGGTTCAATTTCTTCTTTAAATAATAAACAAAAAGAATTAATAGGCCATCTCCGCACAAGAAATGACAATTTTGAAGGAACAATCAAAGGAAAAGATAAAAGCTATTTTGAAGACTTTGAATTAAAAGACGCTAATCTAGAAGATGTAATTCTTCACATTGAAAGAGGTGAAAACGATGAAAAATCTCCTTTATAAAGAATTTCTTTTAAGCACAACGATGCAAACAATAATTTCAATATTGCTTCCAATATTAATTATTATTCCAACTTGGCCATCACTTGTTGCTTTCTTTTACCCTCTTGTGGGTTTATTTACAATACTTCCTTTTTCTCTTACAAACCAAGATATGCTTTTCACTGGACTTCTTCCAATAAAGAAATCAGATATTGTTAAAGGTAAAACATATTATTTAATGGCTATTGAACTTCTCTCCGTTTTAGTGGCAATTCCTGCTGGTATTGTAAGAGAAGTTGTTCTTACACCACTTATGCCACCTGAAACTTCTTATACTAGTCTAGGAATTAATTTTGCAACATTTGGTGTTGTTTTATTCATCTACGCTTTCTTTAATGCTATTTATATTCCATGGTTTTACAAAAAAAGAGACAAACAAATCGCAGCGAATGTTGTCTCATTTATCTTAACAGGCTTATTATTGATGATCTTTATGGTCTTCTTTATGGTTTGCGAACCAGTAACATCATTTTTAAATGATTGGACGCTAAATTCTATTTTAGCTCAATTAGGGGTGCTACTTTTTGGAATAATTATGTTTGCTTTATCAATAGTGTTCGCAGTTAAAAAAGGCGGTAAAAATTTCTCAAAAATTGATTTATAATTCAATTTCTTTTAAAACATCCAAACTGATCAAATCGATTAAGCGGATGTTTTTTTCGTCCATCTCTATAAATGAATGATATCCATCTTTTGGAAGAGAAATGCTTCCAGGATTAATAAAGATAACTCCGTTTATTTTTTCTAATCTAGATTTATGGGTATGACCTTGCATAAAGATGTCGAATGCTTCTATTGGGAGATTATCAAATGACATATGATGGCCGTGTGTTAATATAGCTCTTTTTCCAAATAGCTCAATGCGCATGAGCTCCGCAAGCGGAAATTCGCTCACCATCTCATCAACTTCAGCATCACAATTCCCTTTAATCGCGATTATTTTATCTTTATGATTATTTAAAATCTTCACAACTTCTTTTGAAGAATAATTAATAGGAAGATCATTTCTTGGACCGTTATAATATAAATCTCCGAGAATAATTACCTTATCAATATTATTTTTATCAACATAATCAAATAATTCACGAGCAAATCTTTCGCTCCCATGAATATCGGAACAAACAATTATTTTCATATTAAACTCCTCAATAGTATTAAAACAAATTTTAAGAAAAAATTAAACGTTCTCTTTAAATGTATCAGGCGAATCATCGCTATAAATCTCGCTAATCCACATTAATGTATATGAATTATTTTGACCAATATTGGTTATTTTATGAGTATAAAAAGGCGAAATATTAATAGGTTTAGAATTTAATTCATCTTCAATATTTCTAATAATTTCGTTAGTTTTTATATTTCTTTGAGTAATTTCACATTTTCCTTTAACAACATAAAATATTTCTTGTTTATAAGTATGATAATGCTCACCTTTGGTGATATTTGGATAAGACATATTAAGGCTAATTTGACCATATTTTTTGGATTTATATAATTCTTCAAAAAATCCTCTTTCATCTTTTGCAAAATTATATGAATAACCTTCTTCTACAAGATAAGCAAGAAAAGATATAAAAGCTTTTAGTTCAAAGTCGTCATGAATAATAGGAAGATGATTATCACTTTCTACTTCTTTTTTAAAATATCTCAAAAGGTTAGCTAAAGAAATAAGCGATATTTTATAAGATGGTTCAACATATAATATGTTTTTATTCCCCTTCTTGTTAGATTTAATAACTCTTAAAAATTCGTCAACAATATCACCAATATAATTAAAATTAACAATGGTATTTTCATCATTTATATGAATATCTAAATTATGGGCGATATTATAAGAAAAGGTGGCAAAAACACTGTTATAATTTGGTCGACACCACTTACCAAAAACATTTCGTAATCTATAAATAAAAACATTTAGACCGCTATTAAGAAGATAATTTTCCGCTAATAATTTGCTCTTTCCATAGTCGTTATTAAGTTCTGCTTGTATCGAAGATGACATTATTAAAGGTAGATCATATCGATTATTTTCTTTTATTTTATCAACTAAAAACTTAGTAAAATTTGTATTACCATCATAAAATTCATCTTTGCTTAATGGACGGTTAATGCCCGCTAAATGGATAACAAAATCTGCTTTTTTAATATAATTAATTAATTCTTCTTTGTTTGAATCAATATCATATTCAAAAACGTTGTAGCCATCTCTTTTTAAAGCAAGAGTAATATGTTTTCCTATAAAACCTTTTGAACCTGTTACAAGAATATTCATATTAATATTTGTGGTATACAACTTTATTAACAATATTTGTATAGCTTTGAATTAATTTCACAATTTTATCTGATACATTTAAATCAGCATAATCTTTAACTTGTTTTGCACCATCTTTATTTTTAACTGCAACTTCCACTGATTGAAGAAGACTTTTTTCATCAATTCCCGCTAAAACAAAACATGCTTCGTCAAGAGCTTCTGGTCTTTCTGTGGATGTGCGAATACAAACTGCGGCAATTGGTTTATTTTTTGATGCATAAAAACTACTTTCTTCAGGAAGAGTTCCACTATCAGATATAACCGCAAAAGCATTCATTTGGAGATTGTTATAATCAAAAAATCCAAGAGGCTCATGCATTATAACGCGTTTATCTAATTTGAAACCTGTTTTATTCAATTTATTTTTGCTTCTTGGATGGCAAGAATAAATAATTGGCATATCATATTTTTCCGCTAAAGCGTTAATTGCATTAAATAATGAGAAGAAATTCTTGTCATCATCGATGTTTTCTTCGCGATGAGCACTCAAAAGAATATATTTATTTTTTGTTAATCCAAGTTTATTTAAAATATCGCTTTTTTCTATTGATTGATAATGTTTTGTTAACACTTCCGCCATCGGAGATCCACTTACATATGTTCTTTCTTTTGGAAGTCCGCATTCCATTAGATATCTTCTAGCGTGTTCACTATATGCAATATTAACGTCAGATATAATATCAACAATTCTTCTATTAGTTTCTTCAGGAAGACATTCATCTTTGCATCTATTTCCTGCTTCCATATGGAAAATTGGTATATGAAGTCTTTTAGCTGGAATTACTGATAGACAACTATTTGTGTCACCTAAAACTAAAACTGCTTCAGGTTTTGTTTCAACCATAACATCGTATGATTTTTCGATGATATCGCCAAGAGTTGCTCCTAAATTATCTCTTTTCACGGATAAATATATATCTGGCTCAACTATTCCTAATTCTTTAAAAAATACATCGTTTAAGTTGTAATCATAATTTTGACCTGTATGAACAAGCAATGTATCAAAATATTCTCGACATTTATTAATAACACTTGAAAGTCTAATTATTTCTGGACGAGTGCCAACAATAATCATTAATTTAATTTTTCCATTATCTAAAAAATGTTTCATAATTTTATCCTATTCGTGTTGTTTAACGTTTCCACCAAAAAGTTCTAATTGTTTTAAAAGCTTTTTCATGCCTTCGACGTCTAGTCTTTTTGTGTTATGTGATGTATAGCTTTCACCTAAATTTAGTTTTTTATTTCCTTTTGAGAAATATTTATCATAATTTAAATCGCGATTGTCCGCTTTAACGCAAAAGAAGTTGCCCATATCAACACTTTTAAGCATTTCTTCTTGTGTAACAAGAGTTTCGTAAAGCTTTTCGCCATGTCTAGTACCAATATAACTAACGCCTGTTTTACTGCCAGTTAATTCAATAATGGCTTTCGCTAGTGTTTCGATCGTTGCCGCTGGTGCTTTTTGAACAAAGAGATCACCTTGTTCACCATTTTCAAATGCATATAAAACAAGATCAACTGCATCATCAAGCGTCATCATAAATCTTGTCATATCAGGATTTGTAATAGTAATTGGTTTTCCTTCTTTTATTTGATTTAAAAATAAAGGAATAACGCTTCCCCTACTAGCCATAACATTTCCATATCTAGTAAGACAAAGAATTGTATCATCTTTAAGAAGTTGTCTACTTCTTGCAATAACATTTTTTTCCATTAAGGCTTTAGAAATTCCCATTGCATTGATTGGATAGGCTGCTTTGTCTGTGGATAAGAATATAGCTTTCTTAACATGATTATTAATACAGGCAGTTATTACATTATCGCTTCCTATAACATTAGTTCTTACAGCTTCCATTGGGAAAAATTCACAAGATGGAACTTGCTTTAATGCAGCGGCAGAAAAAACATAATCAACACCTTTAAAAGCATCATTTATACTTGAAAGGTTTCTTACATCACCGATATAAAATTTTAATTTTGAATTATTATATGCTTTGCGCATATCATCTTGTTTTTTCTCATCGCGTGATAAAATTCTGATTTCTTTTATTTCAGTATTAAGAAATCTATCAACGACAGCATGTCCAAAAGATCCTGTTCCTCCAGTAATAAGTAAGACTTTATCTTTAAGAATTGATGTATCTTTTGCGGCATATTCAAGAAGTATTTCTTTTATGCGTTCAAGTTTTAATTCGTCGGCATTTTTTTCATTATTTTCATAATTAACAAAAGTTCTAAGAGGCATGCCAACAATTTTAGAAGCCTCTTCTTGAGTTAATTTGCAGTTTTTGCGTATTTCTTTTAGTTTCATACTTAAATTATAAAGTAATTAAAAATTATAACAAGCAATATTTGCATTTTAAGATAAACTGTTTAATGACAAACTTAACATTGTAAAAATTTATTTTATTTTATTAAAAATAAAGACTATTTATTCTCAGAATTGTATTTATTAACTATTTCATATGGAAAAGTTGTAAAAAGAGTCTTTCCACTTTTTACCACCATTAATTCTTCATGTTCAGCTAATTTGATAATATTATCGAAGTCGTTTTTAAAATCTTTTAGTTCCACTATTTTCATATAAGTTTCCTTCTTTGATGTATATGT
>JBNMLE010000023.1:0-15384 GCA_050874705.1 Bacilli bacterium | reverse complement strand
GCTATAATTTAAGTAGATATACCCAGGTTTATATTGATAAAAAGGTAAATTTAATTAACAATAGACCTAGGAAATGTAACAACTGGATATCTCCATCAAAATTGATGTCTGAAGCTATCTCTGAGTGTTGCACTTAAGATTGCAATTTACTATACATAAAAATAAATATTTCAAAAATAAATAAAATTTTTTAAAAACATTCAAAAGTCTAAAATATTCTAACGAAAGCGTTATCAAATATTTTGAAAGCGCTACAACAATTAAAAACGTAAATAATAGATATTTTACTTATAAGTAATTTGGTAAAAAAATTTATTTTCAAATCTTGCATTTATTAAATAAAGAATATAAGATAAATATTATCAAAGGAAGTGACATGACATTTATTGCTATGTTTCTAAATTCAAAATAGTTACATAGGGTCTTTTACACTTTTTTGGCATTTATTAATTCTTATTAAAGGGAAATGGCCAATCTCTTTATTAGGATTGATATTAAATAAGTAATAGAAGAAGGAGGAAATTATGAATAAGAAAAAATTATTCGTTCTATTACCTGCAGTGATGCTAGCCCTCACAGGTTGTAACGAAACAAATCCTACAACCACTGATACAGGCTCTAATACAACTACAACAGTTGTAGAAGTTGCTCAACCAGTTAGCATTGAAGCAGAACATGGTAGTGTTGTTGCTGATAAGGCAGAAGCTCTTGTTGGCGAAGAAGTTACATTAACCGTCAGTGTTGATGAAGGCTACCATTTCGTTGATTTAAAAGTCAACGGTGCATCTGTGGTTGTTAATGACAATGTCGCCAAAGTTACAATGGTTGAAGGCGGACTTAATGTCAAACTCGAAGTTGCACAAGATACTCACAACGTCACAATTGCTAAGATGGAACATGGTAATGTTACATCAGATAAAGAAAAAGCAGTCGTTGGAGAAAAAGTTACATTAACCGTTGCCCCCGAAGCTGATTACGAACTCGACAAACTTCTTGTTAATGGCAAAGAAGTTAGCGTCGAAAATAATGTCGCAGTAGTCGATATGGTCAAAGGTGGATTATCAGTATCCGCTACATTCAAACAAATCAAATACACTGTTACAGTCAATGTTGGTGAACATGGTAAAGCTGTTGCTGACAAAGCCGTTGCAGTCGTTGGAGAAAAAGTCACATTAACTGTTACTCCAGATGCCGATTATAAACTCAATGAAGTTAAAGTTAATGGCAAAGTTCATGAAGGACTTGAAATTACAGTTGAAAGAGAAAACCTTATCATCGAAGTTTCATTCGTTGCAATTTCTTATGATGTAACTGTTAACGCTAGTGAACATGGTAGTGTTTCCGCAAACGTTACAAGTGCTGCAGTCGGTGAAGATGTTGAATTAACAGTCGCCGCTGATGATGATTATGAATTGTCAAAACTCTTAGTTAATGGTGCAGAAGTCGCCGTTAGCGAAAATAAAGCCACAGTTAAGATGGCTTCTGGCGGATTAGTAGTTTCATCAGAATTTAAAGCAATTGTTCATGCTGTTACAATTGATCCAGTCGAAAATGGTAGTGTTACTGCCGATAAGATGGAAGCTGTCACAGGCGAAAATATTGTCTTCACAGTTACACCAGCTGCTGGTTATGAATTAGAATCATTCATGGTCAATGGTGCCGCTGTTGAAGTTGCTGATGGACAAGCCACAGTCGCAATGGCAAAAGATGGCTTAAAAGTTACTGCTTCATTTACCGATTTCCATACAAAATCAGAAATGACACCAGAACTTAAAGCTGAAATCGAAGCCGCTGATACATATAAGATGAAATTAGGTGCTGATATGGAAGTTAGCGAAATTCTTCCAATGGCAAAAGTAAGCACTGAAATCGATCTCAATGGCCATACATTAAAGACAACAAATCAAAACTTAGTCGTTATTAACACAGCTGTTGCTGAAGGTGAAACAAGAAAAGATCTTAAAATCTTCAATGGTTCAATCGTCTCTGAAGCTGTTCCAACCTCAAGCACAAACATTATTGATGTTAGTGAAGCTGGATTATTCGAAATGGATAATGTTAATTTAAGCAACACAAATGAATATGTAGGAGTTCCTGCTGCTATTTATTGCTCAAATACATCAAATGTTGTTATTAAAAAATCAACAATTAATTTCAAAGGTGCCTATGGTGTTGGTACAAATAACGTTGAAGGTAAGAATGGTACAATCAGAATTGAAAATTCTACAATTAACGTTACAACAGAAGGCTTTGATAATGCTGGTATGTTAGGCAATACAGAAGGCATCAACGTCACAATCATTAATTCAAGTATTAGTGGTGATCGTCAAGGTGTCATTGCCCGTACAGGTATATGGAATGTTTCTGGTAGTACATTTACATCTACTGGTAAATGGCTTGAAAAAGAAGCTAATGTTGCTACAAACGAACGCTACTTATCAGGCACATGGAGATCTGGAAACGAAGTTCCAGCCGTTGGATTATGTGTTGGTGATACATCCGTCGATGCTTATAATGAAAACGTTTCATTCACATCCGTTAAATCATCCGCTAATAGTGTTGTTGGACGTGCTGATGGTAAATATGCAAATGAAATGAACATTGATGCAATTACTTTTGTTAACACATATAACAAAACTGATATTGCTGAAAATGTTACAGCTAATATAGATGAACGCATCAAATTCGTTACACCAGATGAAATCAATGCAATGACTGCTGAAGATAGCAATAATCTTTATGTTGTCACTGGTGTTGTTTCATATTTCAATTCATCCAATCCAAATTGGAGCCAAATCAAACTTCAAGGTGAAAACGGTGAAATGACTTCCCACTATACAAAAGCTTTAGGTGCTGGCACATTTGCTGAAAGCGATGCCGGTGTCTTCTCATTCAGCGGTGAAAGACAAGGTGTCGATGCTTCCATCGTTGGCAAAACTGTCACATTAATTGGATGTGTCAAATTGTATAACGGCGCTCCACAAATGCAAGATGCTATTGTAGTTGATGTTGAATCAGTTCCAGCTACAGTTGCTCTTTCATTCGATGAAACAAAAGGTACAGCTTCATTAAGCAAAACCGAAAATGTAATGATGGGCGATGAAATCACAGTTACAGCTACACCAAACGAAGGATATAAAGTAGCAAAAATTACAGTTGCTGATGCTGATGGTAATGAAACAGATATTACTGCTTCAAAAACATTTACTGCCGCAAAAGTAAATAATGTTACAGTTGAATTCGTTGATGCTAGTCCAGTTGTTGCTAAGACATTTAAGGTTGTCTTCAACAAGACAAACAATGAAAAAGGGAATTCCTCATATGATGGCTCATTTGAGAATGTAAGCGATGGTATGACATTTGTTGTTTCTTGTATGAATAACAATAACAATAGATGGGAATTTGTTAGAGCTGGATCAAAAAAAGCAGCATCAGTTGCGTCAATTGTTAATAAGGTTGCTTTCGAAAACGCAATTGGAAAAACAAGCATTACAATTGGAACTAAATATGATGCTAGCTTGGTCAACTCATTTAAATTAGTTGTTGCAAGCGATGATCAATTTACAAATGTTATCGAAGAACATGATTTAGGCAGCCAAGCCAAAACCAATACAACAATTACAACAGAAATTATTACTCCAACTAAGGGTGCATATTACAAATATGTTCTTGATCTTAAACAAGGATCAAAAAACGGATTTGTCGAAATTTCTGGTTTATCATTTGAAGAAGTACTCTAAGAATAATATTTAAATGATTTCAAGGTGATATCTCATAAGGGGTATCACCTTTTTCTTTTCAATCACTCATTCTTCTTTTATAATAAAAATAATCTTTAAGGAGAATTAAACAATGAATAAAAAACAACTTTTAGTATTATCTTTACCTGTTTTATTACTTTCTTCATGTGGTAAGTCGGTCGTGGTTTATTTAGAACCATCATTTGAAAGCTATAAGTCAGAAACAACTTATGACGATTATACAGCTATTCAAGAAGAAAAAGGTGAAACTTGTACTTTAGTAAACGATGACGCTACAACATCATTCTCAATGAAATTAGAAAGTGGTGCAAAAGAGATTAAAACCACCAAAAGAGACAATAAAGAAATTGTTAAAGCTACAACTACAGAAATATCTAAAACGGATATGGTTTATGATAACGATCAATCTGTTGGAAAAGCCGATAGCGTAAACGAAAAACTCGTTGATGGTAAAGAATTAGATAATTCATCAACAACTACTGTCAATAATTATACAAAAGTAGATGCCGAATCATATGTACAAGAAACAACAATTGATGGCAAGAGATATGTCGTTTCTGTTGAACCAGATGACAAAACTTATTCTAAACAGCAAGAATTAGATGACACTACAACGATGCGTAAATACATGATGAGCGTATCGATGCTTCTATTTGCTTTAAGTGCAGGTACAAGTGATTTTGATTACACCGAACTTTCTGATGAAGAAAAAGCAAAAGCTCATTTCTATGTCGATGATGCTGTTTTTACTGAAACATATGCAACATCAATTAAAGAAGATATTAAATCTTCCTCAGATGCTGTTGTTGGAAAATTAACAACTACATTAGATTACAAAACACAATTTATAATTAAAGAAGATAGTTTTAAAATTAATTTTGTTCAAAATAAGAAAGAAGTTTCAAATTACACCGCTGATTATAGTTACAATTTCTCAGGTGATGAAGTAACTGTTGAAACAAATACTTATGCACAATTTGAGATTAAAAAAGATGATGTTAATCTTGGAGCATTTAATCTAAGCAATTATGTAGTTAAGGAGTAATCAAAATGGAAAATTTAAAAAAAGGTGGAAGAATATTAGTTTTATTATCTGGCGTTATTGAAACATGTGTGGCCTTTGTGTTCTATTGGGTCGCATATGCTATGACAAAAGCAGATGAAGGTGGTGTAGCCGCAATGAATAATCTCCCATTCATTGTCTTATTATGTGGAATTCTTGGTGGAGTATTATTATTTATTTCCTTCTTCTTCATCAAAAACACCAAATTTGTTGGTTCTATAATAGCGGCAGTTGCAACTGTTCTATGTTTAGTGGCCACGATTTACTTAATAGCAAATATTAAAAGCGATCCTACAATCGAAGAAGTAACAATGATTGTTCTCCCATTCTTCGTTGTTCCTAACGCTCTTGGAATTGCAGGAACAATAACAATCCTTGCAGCATCATTTGCAAAACCAGAAAATAAAAAATTAGAAGAACCAAAAGAATAAGAAATTGAACATTCTAATAAAGATGCCTATCAATTATGAGGGCATCTTTTTATTGTTTTTAGCTTTTATCATTTTATGTTTTGCCAAAACAAAAATTCAAATTCAATTGCAAGATTCGCAACTGAATAAAGAAAAATCTTCAAAAATTGATAAAAATTTTAATTCAGTTGCAAAAATGGCCATATTAGAACAGCAAGTTATATTCTTACTATTGCGATAATTTTGCTATGAAAATATAAAAATTTTAAATTTCGTTTGCCCAAAATATAGTGCATCGACTTTTTACAAGCAATAAAAGAATTATATTTTTTACGTTTTGTTGTATAATAACATCAGTTATTATGAAAAAACACTTAAAGAAATTTAGATTAATCGCTGCTATATTTACACTAGTTCAAATAGTTTTGGCTACTATTTTTGGTGTCTTTTATTATTTGAATTTATTCAATTTACAAACAAACATCAATTTTTCCGCACTTTTTATCACTTATTGCATAATTATTGTAATCGACCTTTTATTTGTATGGATTGCAATAGCTATTTTCGCAGCATTTAGAAGAAAATCTGATTTGCAAGCCGCTGATCTTATCGGAGGAGATATTCAAGAAGCATATAACTTTGGAATGATTGGCATGGTAATTGTTGATGAAAACAACAATGTTATTTGGACAAATGATTTATTTAAAGATAGACAAATCGATATTCTTGATACCAATATCTTAGACTGGCAACCAAAATTAGAAGAATTTTCTACATCCGCGAGCGATGCAATTATTAAACTTGAAATCAATTCAAGAAACTATGATGTCAAATATTTAAGTGATGCAAGATTGTATATCTTTAGAGATAGAACTGATTACGAATCTCTTGAAGATTATTCCAAACGACAAGCCACTGTTGTGGGAATTATTATGATTGATAACTATTCCGATATTTCAGGTACTGCGGATGATTCAAATGACGTTATTTCAAAAATTAGAAATGCTATTTTTGAATATGTTCGTGAATATAATGTTCTCATTAGAAGATATAGAAATGATGCCTATTTTATGTTGTGCAATTATGAATCTCTTGCCAAGATGGAAGAAAATCATTTCTCATTAATTGAAACAATTCATCATATTGGTGTTAAAGAAGAAACTCCTCCTACTCTTTCAATTGGTATAGCCCATGGTTTCTTTGATGTTACAAAATTAAATGAAATGGCTGAAAACGCAATCGACATCGCTATGTCTCGTGGTGGTGACCAAGTTGTAGTTTCAAAATATGGCGAAGAACTCAAATTCTACGGCGGTAAGTTCGAAGCTCAAGAAAACCGTAATAAAGTTAAAGTTCGTGTTATGGCGGACTCTGTTTTATCACTTATCCGCAATTCCTCTAATGTCATAATTATGGGTCATACAAATATGGATATGGATGCTTTAGGCTCATGTTTGGGTATGAAAGCTATTTGTGAATATTGTAAGAAGCCATCCGTTGTTGTTTATGATCCTAAATTAACTGAAAGAAAAACTCGTGGTGCGATGACAAGTGCTTTCTCTCGCGAAGAAGTTGCTAAAATGACAATATCTCCTAATGATGCATTAGGTGAATTAAATTCAAATACATTAGTGGTTGTATGCGATGTCCATCGCCCTTCCATGACAATGGCGCCTAAATTATTAGATAAAGCCACCAAGGTTATGGTTATCGACCACCATAGAAGAAGTGAAGAATTTGTTGATTCTCCAGTTTTCTCATATGTTGAACCAAGTGCTTCGTCCGCAAGTGAAATGGTCGCTGAACTTATTCGTTATTCGTCTACAAATCCTCGCATTATTGTTCCATCTGCATATGCAACAATTATGCTATCTGGCATATTTATGGATACAAATTATTTCAAAGCGAAAAGCTGTGGTATTAGAACATTTGAAGCTTCGATGATTTTAAAAGAATTCGGCGCTGATAACGCAACCGCAGATGATTATTTAAAAGATGAATTTGAAGAATATACATTAATTACTAGAATTATTTCAACTCTTAAAACACCATATTATGGAGTTGTTTATTGTGTGGCTGATGAAGAGGATATTATTGAACCTGCAACACTTGCAAAAGTTGGAAACCAACTCATGCAAATGCGTGGTGTTAATGCATCATTTGTCATTGGTAAAACTGGTGAAAAAGAAGTTAGAATTTCTTGTAGAAGCGATGGCTCAATTAATGTTCAATTATTAGCGGAAAAACTTAATGGTGGTGGACACCTTACAATGGCCGCAGGAACATTTAAAAATACCACTATCGAAAGAGTGGAAGAAAGACTTCTTGAAGTACTTAATGACTATTTAAATGAAGTCCGCATTGTTAAAGATAAGAATTAGGAGGCAAATTAAATGAATGTTATTTTATTAAAAGATGTTAAAGGCATTGGTAAAAAAGGACAAATTGTCACTCTTAAAGATGGATATGCCTCAAATTATATTATTCCTAATGGATTAGGCGTAAAAGAAACAAAAAGATCTGTTGAAATTTTAAATAAACAAGTTGAAGAAAAAGCAATTAAAGATGCGAACGATAAAAAGAACGCCGAAAAACTTGCTAAAAAGCTTGAAAACATTACTCTTGAATTTACCGCTAACGTTGGGGAAGATGGAAAGATGTTTGGCACTATCTCAACTAAACAAGTTGAAGAAATGTTAAAAGCAAAATATTCAATTGAAGTTGATAAAAGAAAAATCATTAGCAAAGTTTCTATTGATAGACTTGGTTATACAAAACTTGATATCGAATTATATAAAGGTGTTATTGGACATATCAATGTTCATGTAAGTGAAAAGAAATAATTATGGCTACAAAGAAAACTGTAACACCTAGAAGAAAAGAACTTCCTCATAACACTGAAGCAGAAAAAGCTGTCTTAGGTGCAATGCTTCGCTCAAAGGCTAAATTAAGCGACGCTATTGGAGCGCTTAAAGAAGAAGATTTTTATCCTGAAAACGAAAATAATCGCATGATATTTTCGGCGATGAAAAGACTATTTTTAAGAAATGATCCAGTTGATGTTCAAACATTGACTGATGAATTAATTAATTCAAATGAAATTACTCAATGTGGTGGACCTGAATATCTTCTCGAATTAGCGGATTCAGTTATCACATTTACAAACTTTGATAAATATGTCCGCATTGTTCAAGATCAAGCATTATTAAGAAATTTTTTGCTTACAATGAAAGATATCGAAGAACAATATTATGCAAGTGATATTGGAGATATAACTTCATTTTTAGGAAATTCCGAAAATAAATTATCCGAAATAGCGGAGAAAAGAAAAGTTGGTGATTTTGTTGACGCTAAAACAATTTCAAATCAACTTTCAGATGAACTTAGAACTCTTCAAGAAGCCACAACTGATGATACAGTTACAGGAACTCCAACAGGATATACAAGATTAAATCAACTTACCCATGGATTCCAAAAAGGTCAATTTATCATCGTTGCCGCTAGAACTGGTGTTGGCAAAACTACATTATCACTTAACTTAATTTATAATGCTGCGATTAAAGGTGTACCAGTCGCGTATTTCTCACTTGAAATGACATCAAATGAATTATTCAAAAGATTATTATCAATTGAATCAGGCGTTGATTTTGAATCAATTAGATCTGGTTATAGATTAAATAAACAAAATAGACTTAAACTTCAACAAGGTTGCGAAAGACTTGGTGAAACAAAAATATATGTTGATGATACAAGTGGACTTCAAATTCTTGAATTAGCCGCAAAAGTTAGATCATTATATAACAAAGAACCAAATCTTGGTTTAGTTGTTGTTGATTATATCGGTTTAGTACATACTCATCTTAAAAACAAAGATAATCGTCAACAAGAAGTGCAACTTGTTTCACAAACTCTTAAAGCTCTTGCTCTTGAACTTAAAATACCTATCATCGCAGTTGCTCAATTAAATCGTAATGTTGAAAACCGTGATGGCGGTGAACCAAAATTAAGCGACTTACGTGAATCAGGTTCTATTGAGCAAGACGCTGACATTGTTTTACTTCTTCATCAACAAAAGGTTGAAAAAATTGATGCTGATGATAAAAACGTATTAAAGAAAGTAAATCAAGAAGTTGCTGAAAAACAACAACAAGTTGTTAAAAAAGAAGCCGGTGATAATTCAGTAATGATAGACCTTATCGTCGCTAAAAACCGCGCTGGTAAGACTGGAAAAGTTCCATTACTTTTCTGCAAAAATATTTGTCTTTTCTCAAATCCTTCAAAAGAATGCGAAGAAGCGTATAGCAATTTGCAAAATGAAAGAATTACATACGGAAACCGCGATTAAAAATGAAAATACATGTTGTTGAATCAGGCTCTAGAGGCAATGCCTCTTTAGTGGAACATAATGGTCATTTATTTATGATTGATAATGGCGTGCCATTATTTGTTTTAGAAGACGCTTTAAAAGAACTTGGATATAACATTTATGATATTGATGCTTTATTTGTAACGCATCTTCATAGCGATCACACAAAAGGAATCAAATATATGCCACCTCTTCCTATCTATTGCACAGAAGGAACTTATGATGGGAATAATGTTATTTTCATTAAGGCATATGAACCTTTTATGTTTCAAGAATTTAAAGTAACACCTGTCAGCATATCTCATGATGTTCCTAACCCAGTTGGATTTATATTTGAAAGCGCTGATGAAAAATTAGTTTATATTACAGATACTGGTTATATTCCTGATAAAACTCTTGAATATATGAAAGACGCCGATTATTACGTCATAGAATCAAATCATAACCGTAAAATGCTTTATGCTTGTGATAGGCCTCTTTCCTTAAAAGAAAGAATCGCAAGCGATACTGGACATCTTTCTAATGAAGATGCCGCTCAATATATGGTGGAACTTGTTGGTGAAAAAACAAAAGCCATTGTTTTAGCCCATATATCACTTGAATCAAATACATATGAACTTGCAAGAGAAGCATTTATTAAAAAATTCAAAAAACATCATATACCTTTAGATAATCTTGAAATAATAAGCGCAAGACAAGACAAAATGATAAGCGTTGGGAAGGACTTAAAAAATGAATAAATATCCTGAATGGAATCAATATAAATTATTAATTGATAAAAATAATCCTTTTTCGCCTTTATTTGAACTTGAAAGTGGTGAACAATTTTATGTTGAACCAGCTTTTTATACACAATTAACAAATTTTAAAGAATTATATTCTGTTGAAGATTATAACCGCATATTAGATAAAATGATTGAACTCGATAAAGAAAGAAAAAGAATTGTTTTTACATATGACTTTGAACATCCTTTAACAAAAAATGATGACTTTATTTATTTAGAATTCAAAGATGTAACAGATTTATTAAGAATATATATTGAAGATAAATCTCGTGGTTCTGACTACGGAGATTAGTTAATAAACAATTAATAGTCACTTACTCAAAGTGACTTTTTTAATTTGCATTTATTTTCTAAAAAAGTCAAAATATTATTAAGGATATAAATGATGGAAATAACAATTGTGGGCCTTGGTTATGTCGGTTTAGTAAACGCTACCTTTTTAGCGTCCCTCGGACATAATATTGTCGCCTATGATATTGATAAAAATAAAGTTTCTCTTTTAAGAGATGGAGTTTCTCCAATTGAAGAGCCATCATTACAAGAATTATTGACGAGCTGTAATAAAAATATGCGTTTTACAGCGAATTATAAAGACGCATTTAGACACGCAACAAACATCTTTATATGCGTTGATACTCCACAAGAAAAAGATGGAAGCGTAAAACTAACTAACTTTTATAAATGTTTGGATGAAATTAAAAGTGCAATAACTCAAGATGCAAATATAATAATTCGATCAACTGTTCCTATTGGACAAAATAGATTAACAAAAGAATATCTTGAAAAAGATTCAAAATATAAATTTGAAGTAATTTCATTCCCCGAATTTTTATCTCAAGGAAAAGCAGTGGAAGACATGCTACATCCATATAGATTAATATTTGGTGTAACCTCCCCAAATGGGATAAATATGGCAAAAGAAATATCAAAAATATTCTTACTTAAAAAGACACCGGTAATGATTACAAGCAGTGAAAACGCAGAATTAATTAAATATGCTTCAAATAGCTTTTTAGCGATGAAAATATCTTATATTAATAATATCGCTCGACTCTGTGAAAAAGTCGGCGCTGACGTTGATAAAGTAGCAAAAGGAATGTCGTATGATCCTCGCATAGGAGATTCTTTCCTTAAAGCGGGTATTGGTTATGGAGGGTCATGCTTTCCTAAAGACACTAATGCACTTTGTTGGATTGCTAATGACAATTCAGTTCCAATGGAGCTTATGCAAGCAACAATAGATATTAATAAATCTCAAGTTGATTTCTTTTTGAATAAAATACATAAACGCTTTAAATCAATTTCTAATCTCGATATTGCGGTTTTAGGCGTCGCATTTAAAGGTGATACTGAAGATGTTAGATCTTCACAAGCAATACCAATTGTAAAAGCACTTTTGGATAAGAATGCAAATATACGTATATATGATCCATTAGCGATGGATAATTTCCATGATATGTTTTCAAGGCATTCACATATTAAATATTTCGATTATCCTAGTGACGCTCTTAAAAACGCAGATATGGTTTTAATTCTTACTGATTCAAAAGAATTTTTAGATCTTAAAGCTTCTGATTTTGTTTCTCTAATGAAAAAGCCCATCATTTTTGATGGGCGTAATCTTTATAAGATTGATAGCATGGTCGGTTGTGAATATCATTCAATTGGTAGGCCAACCATGAAGATTAAATAATTATTTTTTAACTGGTTTTGAATTAACTGTTTTAACAGGTGCTTTTTTAGCTTGTTGTTGTGATGGGGCAACATTATCCGCTCTTAATGTTTTCATGCATAACCACATAACACGAACTCCAAGAAGTAATGGGAATGCAAGTTGGGCAAATTGAGCAAAGATAAAGCCAAGAATACAAGCTAAGATACCTGGAGCAAGAGTGGTCCATCCAGAGATGAATTCACATTCCATGAATTTATAGATGCGGAATGGATTTGTTTTTCCTCTTGTTAATAAGAAGATCATAAGACCCATGAATATTGTAAGAGCTAAGTTAATGCCAAACATTAATAATGTAGTTCTCCAAGTTAATTCGCCTCTATTATATAAATATGCTTTATTGAAGAATTCTTTCCAATTATTCCAAAGTCCTTCTTTATATTGATTGAAGTTAGCGGAGTTAACATCGCTTAATTTTAATGTTAATTCATCATTAACTTTGACAGCGCTTAATGAACGGACATTTGTTCCTGCTTCCATGTTCTTATAGTCACCATATGAAGAACCGATTGCGGTGGTTTTACCAACATTATATGCATAGGCAACTACTTCATATTTACCAAATATAATAAAGCTATGATCTCTTTTTCCCCAATCAGTGATAAGAGTTTTATCTTCTTCATTTCCATATACTGGAACATTGTTATTGATTTCATTAATAATTGTGGTTGTTAAATCTTTTACATAATAAACATCTAAATCAACTTGGCCCGCTTCATTAATGTGTTGGTAGGCGTGATATTGACTATTTCTTGGATCAGTATATGTAAAAGCGGTGTTCCATTTTTCTTCATTAACTTCAAGATAATTTGAATCACCTTCAACAGATGTTACAACCATATCGATATTGTGATTTTCTAATTGTTCATTGAATCTATATAATCCAATATCGAGATTATATGTTTGTGATGATACAAAATCTGATCCAGTTTTAACAAATGTTTGATAAAATACCGGGACAATGGAAAGAACCATTGAAATAAATAGCATGATAAGGGCTATCCACCACGGACGATGACGGCCACCTTCAACGCATGCTTCGTTGTTTATAAGGGATTTTAATACAAGTTTAAAGTTTTTCATAAGTCCTTAACATAATATACAAAATATTATTTATTTTCAAATAATATTGATTTTTTGCTTCTTTAACATATAGAATAAATGCCATGTGGGGTCGACATAGTTTCGACAGGGATGATTGCTTGGCTTTAACTGCAGTCGAGCGATGACGTAATCATCAAACAAAAATAACTGACAACAGTTATATGAGAGCTCCTAGAGCTCAATCACTCTGCTTAGCCTAAGCTATCTCGATATAGAGTCCGATTAAATTAACCGGGCAGAGCACTTCTCAGGGTTTTAGCCTTTCACGCCTGATAAAAGTGTCATACCAAAAGGATAGGATGAAAGAGTTGGCTTGCTAGCTTCATCTAAACGTCAATAAGCCTCGTAAGACTAGCTACGATATGTGATGTCTTATTAAATTCTAAATATCGTCTAAACTGTAGACGTTATTGTAGAGCCTTCCTTGGACACGGGTGCAACTCCCGCCGGCTCCACCATCATGAAACAACAGGATTGATACCAAAAATATCAGTCCTTTTTTCATTTTATAGGGCTATTTCGCTTATTTTAGGCATAAATTGCTTAATTTTGGGTGAAGTAGCCCTTTTTTCTTTGCTTGTTTTAAAAGCAGGCAATTTATCAAAAGCACGAATTAGCAATAAAAAGCACGAACTGACTATCAAAAGCACGAATATACTTTAACCCTTATTTTTTGGCCATCGGCAGTGATGCTGGCGGTCTTTTTTTATGCCTTGAAATATTTTTTGTCTTTTTTTGAAAGTCACCCCGACCAAAACCGCCTCCAAATCTCCATATGTTGAGCAAGAGATAACACGCCTTGCTTAGAAATCAAATGGAGGTATTCATATGAAACACAAAGTAAAAATCAGTGTCACCAATGAATCTCCTAAAGGTGGAATCGTTACGTGTAGGAAGAAAAAGATGAAAAGGGGTCTATTCAAGAGACTTCTTGGAATCGATCCAGACAAGGTAACGATCATCATCCCAGGGGACTCGGTGAAAGATGTCACCATTCAAGAGGTGGCAGGGACTGGAGGTGCGAAGAATGAGTGAAGAAAAAAAGCACAGCATCTTGGCGCCTAGCAGCAAGGAATGGGTTCATTGCGGCTTCTCGGCCAAGTTTCTGGCAAACAAGGAAGAGGAGACTAACGATGCCTCTGAGTTCGGCACCGAATGCCACGCCTTGGCGGAAGCCTACATCAGGCAATCCCTAAGAATCGAGGACTTCGATGAAAAGCCAGTGAGCATAGATGAGTTGAAATCAACGTTCAAACATTATGACGAGGAGATGGAAACACTCGCCACTGGCTATGCGAACTTCGTCATCGGGCAGGCCGATTATGAAGAGAAGCGCACGGGAAAGAAGCCGCTGGTATTCGTCGAGCAGCTTCTGGAAATGGACTATGCCCCAGATACGCATGGCACCGCTGATGCAATCATCATCGCAGGGGACACCTTGACGATCATCGACAACAAGACGGGATTCATCCCCATTAAGGTCTTTGAGGGCAATGAGCTGAACAGCCAACTCGGCATCTATGGTTTATATGCCTACAAGTTGTTTGCGGGTGTCTATCCAATCAAAAAGATCAGATTCGTCATCTACCAGGAGCGAATCCACAACATCGATGAACGAACGATAGACGCTGAAGATTTGCTCGAGTGGGAGATTACCGTTTTAAGGCCAGCAGCAAAAGAGGCGCAGAATCCAAACGCAGAAGCAAATAGCGGTAAGTGGTGCAAATACTGTCCTGGAAGAAACATTTGTCGCAAGAGAAGCGAGGATGCTCTTTGTATCGACACAGAAAGGAAACCAGACCTTATGGCCGACTCTGAAATTGAGGAGTTGCTTCCAAGGTTGGACTTTGTCATCGACTACTGTAATTCACTTAAGGATTATGCCTTAAAGAAAGCCATCGAAGGCAAGAAATGGAAAGGCTACATCCTATCTGAAAGCACCACCAAACGAAAGATTAGCGATGAAGAAGCAGTAAAGAGAATCCTGAAGGAGGCTGGTTTTAATCTAGAGGTCACCAAACTCATGAGCATCTCAGAGCTTCAAAAGATGGTCGGCAAGGCCAAGTTCAACAACTTAGTTGGCGATTACGTCATCAAACCTAAGGGAAAACCAGTGTTAGCTCCTGATCCTGAAGCTAACACTGGTTTTCCCTTAGGTTTGAT
>JBNMLE010000022.1:0-15970 GCA_050874705.1 Bacilli bacterium | reverse complement strand
ATTCCATTGGAACCATTCTTTCCAGCAAAAAAGATCAACTGAACATTGCACATTATATTTAGCGTAATAAGAACTATAATCATACTGTTTTTTGTTATTACAACTACCTAAAGTTACAAGAATCGGCAATATCAATAAAAATTTTAAATGCTTTTTCATGTTATGCTCCTTTTTCTAATGTTGAATTTGATATATCTATTTCGTAAAAACCTATAAATTCAAAATAATTTCTTACAATCGAACCGTATACAGTTCTTCTATCACAACTTTCAGGATCATAAATAATTTCTTCTAAATAGTCAATATTTCTTACATATAAATTACCCGGCTTGTGTGACCATGTACCATCTGAATTTTGTCTATACCAATGAAAATCCCTTTCAGGAGCAATTGCTAGAGCGATCTTATATGCAGTCGGACTACATCTTTCGTTTTTTTCAACTTCTCTAAAAGTAAAACCACAATTATTTGCGTCTATAGAGACTAATTGCTCAATTCTACCTCCGAAAAGATAGTTTGGCTCTTTCTTATGATTTCCATCTGTCCATCCTGGATAAATAAATTTACTTTGAAATGAAACATTTAAATGATGCGTTGTGTTTAAAGCATATGCATAACAATTAACCGAGCTTATGTATGGTTCGATATTCCAACACTCTAGATTATTAACAAGTTCCCCACCAGATAAAGGAAGATTATAATTTGATTTATAAAATACCATGCTTCCAATACAAATTCTTCCAAGATTTCTATCAATTAATTCATTGTTGCGGTTGCTTTTAAGATAAAATCTAATTCGATAAGCAGGTCTTGAAAATTCAATATTATAAGTTGTTTTATTTGTTCTATCTTCGGGCAATGCAGTTTCACTAGATAATAAATCTAATATATCTACCCAACCATCATCAATATATTGTTGAATAACAGCTTTCCCATTATTTTTATTTAATAGTTCTAAACTTGCTTCTCTCCAATATGACATTGCCACATCCGTGCGGTTAATTGCCCATTCAAATCTAAATTCTAAAAATGCTTCATTAACATTCTTTCTAATGCATGAAAGTACAATATCTTCATTGTGAATATAACGAGTTCTATATCTTCTTGTTTCAAAATTAAAATCTCTTACACTATGTGATACAAATTGTTCTTTTGTTTTATTATCAGTTGGATATGCATCTTGATAATTAAAATCGGTTGGAATTAATGAAGGTATATCTCTATAAATAGTGGGTTTACTAAATCCTTTTCTTGAGCCAGAATCCATATAACTAGATTTAGTATTATTTTGCGAAGAAACATAAATATAAAAATTATTCCCGGCTATATTCTCTCTTATATTTTTCCAAGCATTTTGAGGAATTGTATATTCTTTTGTAGCTATATTATCAATATAAAAGAATGTTTCATCATATTGATTTAAAACCGTAAAACTATATCTTGGGCTATTTATTGTATGCCACGCATTATCTTTAACTGAATCCCAATAAAATGTTGGATTTAGATCGATATAGTTCCCTGATACAAGTCTTATATTATGTGGAAAAACAAATGAAGAAACATCGTATCCCTGATTATTAGCAAAATATTTATTTCCAAGTTCTTTTGAAATAGAAATATCTAAATAGAATGCATTTAGAATATCGTTATACCCTAAATCAGATAAAGATATATGACTTAAAGATGTATTGGAGTCTTCATTTCTCCAACCAGTGTGAACATATATTTCATCATTTGCGGCATCATAATCATATCCAATAACTGAATGTACATCGTTATTTGCTAGATTTTTAACAAATAATATTAATGGCTTTCCTTCTTTTATATAAGAAGTTATTGAAGAATTATCGACTTCTTTTAATTCAATCTTATCTTTTGCAAAATGTTTATAATCGTATAAATAATAATCAAATAGTTGTTTAATTTTTATATTATCTAATCCGAGATCATTATTTAAATTTGGAGAATTAAAGCATTTCTTTGCTAAATCAAATAATTTAAATTGAAAATATTCATCCTTGTATGTTTCAGTTAAAGAAATATATTCACCTATATCAATGTTATTAAATAGATTTTTTGATTCAAATCTTATTCCAGGAGAGGAAACGTTTATCGGTGCATAACAATAATCTCTTGTTCCTTCTGAAATATTAAAATTTGTTGTCACATCGTAACTACTATTAATAATAGAATCATTCCAATATACATCGTAAAAAGATAAAAGCATTGACATCGATGTATAGCCACATGAACCATATAAATTATTTGCCATATTTTCATTCAAATTTGAAAAATAATATGAACAATAATTATCTTTTTGATATATATTTTTGTTTTGAATTTGGATCAAATTATCGAACAACACATCAATTTGTTGTTCGCCTAAATGAGCATGAGCGACATTTCTTGTTTGATTATTAAATTGAATATTTGAAAGTGATGAAGATAAAAAACAAATAAAGATAAACTTCTTAAAAGTCGTTTATGTTTCATTTATTCTTTCTCCTAATTAAATTATAAATGATTACGTGTAAAATAAACAAGGAGATTGATTTGTTTAAACAAACCAATTTTGATCTCGGAAAATTTTAAAAATTAAATTTTCATTAAATGTTGCGAAATTAATATTTTAAACATCTATTTTCTTTTGATATTTTTTAAAACATCAAGCAACTTTGATAAAGGATTAGTTAAAAAAGGAATGGCTAATAATAATATAGAAATAGAAGACGGAACAATAATCATTAGGTAATTGTAATCTTCTTTTTTAACTAGAACGTTATAATTTTTAAGAATAAAAAAGACCGCAAAAGAACAAGCAATTCCAATAATTAGAAACAATATAGATGAAATATAAAAATGTGATTTTTTGAAAATTTTGCCAACCTTCAAAATGCTCTTTTTTGAAAGAGAGAATATTGAACAACTAAAATATAAAATGAACAAAAATAGCAATATAAAGCAAATAAGTGTTGTTATTCCTAAACCAACTTCATCAGTTTGGAAATAATATTGACATAAAAAACTGAGAAATACACATATTGCGCTTTCAACTGCTAAAAATACAAATTGCAAAATATTAATCTTTATAAATTCGAAAAAATCTTTGATGTCATTCTTTTTCTCTAATTTATTTTTATCATCTTTTGGTTTCTCGCTGTTTTTAATTTTATCAATGGTTTCCCTTTTTTCATTTAAAATAATGAATAAGTTTTTTTGATCAAAAAGACCTAGGCATTGCAATATTATTTTTTTGTTTTCATTATTTATTAAGTTATTTAAATCAATCAAACAATATGAACAATAATATTTGGTTAAGATGCTTAAAATTAGATTAATTTTTCTACATTTTTGATTTTCATCATCTAAAGGTAAATCTTTTAATGAATTGAGTTCTTCAAGAATTTTTGCCTTAACATCATCAAAATTCTCTTCTTTCATAAAAACCGCTGTAAGAGAAAATATTTTTGAATTAATATCTAAGACAAAAAATCCTTTATCTCCTAAGCCATCATAAGAAACCTTTATTCCGTCTGCATATATAAAACCATGTCTTGGTTCTTTTTTAAGTTTAAGGAAATTAAAAAGAACTTCGTTGTCAATAAATTTGCTACCTTCATCGAAAGTAATATTTGTTATTGGTTCTTTTCTATTGACAATTAAGTTCTCTATTTTAATCATATTATCTCGCTTTTGCTTTATCCAAGAATTCAATAAGAATGGTCGCCATCATATGATCAAATGACATATGAATGTCTTCTGCTTTCATCATATCATTGATTGGAGCATGAAGATGATAATCACTTAATTTATATAATTCTCCACCATCAAATCCGGTCATACCAATAATTTTAGCGCCTTGTTGTTTAGCGCATTTAACGGCTTTTATAACATTTTTAGAATTACCAGATCCGCTTATCGCTAAAACTAAATCATTAGGATTGATAATTTTTTCAATTTGATAGGCGAAAACATCATCATAAGAAATGTCATTTGCTAAAGCAGTCAATATTGGGGTATTGTCACTTAAACAAATAAAATTAAACTTCTTGCTCTTTTTAAGGGAAACACCTTTATTAAAATCACAAACCATGTGTGACGCTGTTGCACTTGAACCGCCATTACCGAAAACATAAACTGTTCCGCCTGATTCATAAGCTTCTTCAAGAGCGTTCATAGCCTTGCTTATTTCCTTGTAATCAAGGTTATTCATAGTTTCAGTTAGTACTTTGTAATAGTTTTTAATTTGTTCTTCGTAATTATTCATCTTTTTTCACCTAATCACAATAAATTATTGAAACACCAGAATTATCAAGTTCAAATGGTAATTCTTTGTAATCTTTAAATGCTTTTCTAACGTTTTCTTTTATTTCTTCAGTTGGAACATAGAATAAGAGGAAACCTCCTCCACCTGCGCCAAGAAGTTTACCGCCTGTAGCGCCAGCTTTAATTCCTTTTTCATATAATTCATCAATTGGCCCACCTGTAATTGTTGATGCCATTTGTTTTTTAAATTCCCATCCTTTAGCGAGACATTCACCTAAATAATCAACATCATTCATTTCAAAATGTCTTTTTAAATCGCGCGCCAAATCACACATTTGAAGAAGAATTTCATCTTTTTTCTTATCGTTTTCAATGTTTTTCTTTTGCTCCGCTAAAACCTTGTTCGCATCATGAGTAATTCCTGTATAAAACATAACGCAATTATTTTCTAATTTTTTATATGATTCTGGATCCATAACAATAGGTTCGATTTTTACAAAACCGTTTGGCAAGAATTCATAAAATTTAAGACCTCCAAATGCTGATGCAAATTGATCTTGCTTGCCAATTGGATTTCCTAAATCAGTAATTTCAATATCGCATGCTTCTTTTGCAATATGATATGTTGAAACATAACGATGTTGGTATGTGTAAAGTAGCTTTAATAAAGCAACTGTAAAAGTTGATGATGAGCCAAGGCCTGTCCCGGCGGTAACATCCGCCATAGAAGCAATTTCGACACCATTTATGTCAAAACGTTTAAAAGCTTGGTGAAATATTTTGTGTTCTATTTCTTTATATGAATGAACATTTTCTGTTTTTGAATATTTAAGAGAAATATCATCTCTATTAAAAGCTGGGTGCATTGTTAAATAAACATATTTTTTAATAGTGGTTGATAATACACAACCGCCGTATTTTTCATAAAATGCTGGGATATCGCTTCCTCCACCAGCAAACGAAACTCTAAAAGGTGCTCTTGAAATTATCATATTTATTTTTCCTTATTATTATATTTAATAGATTCAATTATATATGAAGGACGATTATTTGCTTCTAGATATGCTTTATGAGCGTATCCGCCTACTATAAATATACATCCTTCTATGAGTGTTGAGACTAGCACAACAATATTAATTACAAGCCATATTAGAAACGCTGTTTCATTAATATATAAGACATTGCAGCAATCCAATATAAAAAGCACTAATTCAGCAGCGAAAGAAACAAATGACAACAAACCAGAAACAAAAGCTATTTTAAAGACCACTAATAAGAGTTTGTCAGAAATAATTGTAAAATAATCAAAAGCATTTTTAAATAAAGCTGATTTTTTATAATGAGTTTTACCACCAACTCTATTTTTTCTTTCATACATCACTTCTGTCGTTTTAAAACCAACATAAGGCACTTCAATTTTTAAAACAGGAGATTTTTCATTTAATTTAATAATTTCATCAACAACTTTTCTATCGAGTAGTCTAAAATCTCCTACATTTTCAGGAATATTAATTTTCTTACTCCATTTATGAAAGATTTTATAAAAAGTTGTAACAAATAATTTAGACAATCCTCTTTCTTGTCTTGAAGATCTTTTACCATTTACAACTTGATATCCTTCTTCCCATTTTTCAATCATCAATGGGATAACATTAGGATCGTCTTGAAGATCGCCATCAAGTGGTATAACTGCATCGCTTTTAGAAACTTTTAATCCAGCTTGAACAGCTTCTTCATGACCAAAACTTCTAGAAAGTCTAACAACAACAATATTGTTTTGCTCTTCTTGTTTTTTTAACAATAAATTATATGTACCTTCATCAGGCATATCTGTTACAAAAATTAGTTCAAATTCGTATTTTTCTTTAAGTGAATCAACAATTGGGTTGACCGCTTCAAAGAAAAAAGGTATTGACTCTTCTTCATGATAAACAGGAATAACTAACGATATTTTTTTCATACAACTACTATATAATACAATATTTTCTTTATTTTAATAAATAATAACTAAAACTTTGAGACTAAATGTTGAAAACAGGCGATCGAAAATAAAACGCTTACATTACAAAAATTATTTCAATGTTAGCACTTTCATTGATTGAAATTGATTAAATATGACTAGTTTTATAAACATTTTTGAATTATTTTTAACATTTTTCAGTTTGATTGTGAATGATAACTTAACTCTTTTTAATTAAATTAAACAAAGAACTTATGAAGGAGGACTAAATATAATGTCTCATAAGAAAATTATTCTTCCAATCTCGCTTGGTTTATTTGCGATGAGTGCTGCTACACTTTTAGGAGCGAAACCAATTTCAGCAAATGCTACTTATAGTGATGATTGGGGTGCACTCAATGGTCAAACTATTACTGAAGAAAATGATGGTGTTAAAATTACCAATACTTCCGGATTTGGAAGTCGCGCTTACTACAATGAAAAAATCTTAGTTGATGGACTTTCATTTACATGGGGTGTAGAAAATTTAGTAGATCAAGAATGTCGTGGATTTGCATTCCATTCCGAAGGAGATCCGTGGGCGTATTTCAGTGAAACTGGCTCATCAACATTTACAGCATGGCAAAGAATTGCTGGACAGACACGCTTCCAAATTAAAGCTAATCATGATTACAATAGCGCAAATCTAAACACCAATACAATGGATGATGCATCAGCAATTAATGGTTTTAGTAACGCAAGTGATTTAGTATTATCTAGGTCTCAAGACTTTTCTCTTTCATTCAATTTCGAAAGAATTGATGACACATGGTATAAAATTCATATTACCGGTAAAGACATTAATCTGTGGAGAGATATCAATTATGGCGTTGATGATGCAACAAATAGTATTATTACATACATTACAAAAGATAACTTGCATGTAGATAATGATGGAAAAGCATATCTTATAACTGTTGGTATGGATAAAAAGAGCGATTTAGGAGATGGTGTATTTTTCAAAAACATGAATTTCTTTTCGGGAATTGAAGCAACTAAATTACCAACGAAAACAACATATAAGCATGGCGAAGAATTAGACCTAGCAGGTCTTGAAGTTAGTAAAGTATTCAAACTTGGAAACAAAGAATCTATATCCTTAAATGACGTTTCAATAAGCGGATATGACAAAAATGCTTATGGTAAACAAAGTGTTAATGTTGCTTACAAAGGTTTTACAACTTCGTTTGAAGTAATAGTTGAAAATCCTGTTACAGCAATCGCAATTTCAGGCGAACCAAAGGTTTCATATAACTATGGTGAAAGCTTAGACTTAACAACATTCAAAATTACAAGAACATATGAAAACGGCGATGTTGATGAAATTCCAGTAACTGAAGAAATGGTTAGCGGATATGACAAAAATGTTGTTGGCAAACAAAATATTGCAATTTCAACTGATGGAATGATGGTTGAAGTTGAAATCGATGTTAAAGATGTTATTACAGGCATTGCTGTTAAAACTCTTCCAACAAAAGTTGAATATGAAATCGGCGAAGAACTTGATACAACTGGTGGTGTCATTGAAGTAAGCTATGCCTCGGGCGCTAAAAAGGTTGTCGATATGAAACGCATCATGGTTAACGGATATGATTCTTCAGAAGCTGGAGAAGTCACACTTGATGTTGAATATGAAGGGTTCCATTCTTCATTTGATGTAACAATTAAAGAAGCTGCAGTTGAACCTGAACCAGAACCAGAAACAAATAATAATGGTTGTGGCGGATCTGTTATCGCTATCAGCGGTTTATTATCGCTTGTAGCTCTTGGTGGTGCTGCATTAGTCACTTACAAAAAGAAACATCATTAATTGATTAATTAGGAGCTTATTTAATAGGCTCCTTTTTTATAGCCTTTTAAGGAGAATATGTATGAAAAAAATCTTGTCACTTGCAATGACTGCTTTGCTTTTAAGCGGTTGTGGCGAAAATCCATCAGGAGATATAACAACGAATGTTGATGATGGAAAGTATGTTGTTTCGATAAACGCAGAAGAAGGAATAAATGTCGATATTGAAAAAGAAAGATATAGTCCAAAAGAGCAAGTAAAATTTGAAGTTACTTGCGATGGCTCAGGTTTTGAAGTCAATTTAAAAACAAAAAGTGAAGAAGAAATTGAATATTATGGTAACAATCCATTCACTTTTTCAATGCCAAGCGAAGATGTAAATATCTACGTTACGAAAACAACATTTGATGAAAGAAACATAATTTTAAAAGCACCGCTATTCTCTGATGAACATTGTGAAAGAACTTCACCAATTAATTCAAAAGAACAAGCCACTACCGGAATACAAAGGTTTATAAATCTAGTTGGAGAAGATGAATTTGATATTTGGCTATCAACTGGCGATAGATCACTAACAGGCACTATCGCTGCTGATCAAGCGTGGTTAGATGCTTATAATGAGGCATCTGAAGATGCGCAAGAAAAATTATTCTTTTGTCACGGCAATCACGACGTATATTGGTCTGGTTGTTCATCAAGGCAAGAGCACTATAATTTCTTTAATAAAATTGGAATATACAAAGATGATGAAGTCGATGGTCAACCTGAAAAAGGAAACCGTCACAAAATAGTTAATGGTCTTGAATTTCTTGCAATTGATATCACCACATATGATGGAAAAATAAATCCTATAAGCAATGAAACATTATCATGGGCAAAAAATATTCTAGATAAAACAGATAAAACAAAACCGGTCTTTGTTTTATCTCACGCAACCGCTAAAAACACAATTTTTGGTTCAAATGATGATGAATATAATGGTAGATGGGGTTCTTCTCAAGATTTATACGATTTGATTGAGAATTATCCAAATGTAATTTTATTTACCGGTCATACACATTATGACGGACATGATGAAAGAAATATATATCAAGGCAATTTCACAGCAGTCAATGTTCCTACATTAGCAGGAGGAAACTCAATTGATTATTTTTACAACGGAATTCAAGAACCTTTGTATAACGAAGATTCACTCGGCAATAGAACCTACTATAACAGCGGGGTCGTTGATGGATTAAATGAAAAAGATATGTATGAATCTTCTCAAGGCTTATACGTTGAAGTCGATAAATATTACAACACTAGAATTACTCGCTTTGATTTAAAACATGGTGTCGAAATGAAAACTCCATGGGTTATTGAAGCTCCAAAAGAAGACAATTCACACCTTCTTAAATATTCTGAAAAAGTAAGAAGAAGAAACGATGCTGGCCCAATATTAGAAGGAGAAGCATATTACACTCAAAATAGTGGAAGAATCACAGTAACATTTGATGCGTTCACTCATGAAACCGATATGGTTTATGCATATGAAGTTCAAGTGTTTAAAGGAAAAACGCCAAATGAAATTGGTGATTTAGATAAACCAAATGAAAGAAAAGTTATTTTCGGGGATTGGTATAAAAACTACCCAACATCAAATAAATACACCTATTCTTTCCAACAAAATCACTCAGGCGATGTCACAGTAAGAGTTATTGGACTAGATTCGTTTGGAAAATACTCAATCGCGGTTGCGGATAAAAAATAAGGAGCATAACAATGAAAAAAATATTAGCCTTATCATTTCTAACAGCTTCTACAATAATTGCGGGTTTAGGAACATTATCTAGTAATGCACAAAAAGTTGAAGCTGATTTAATTGAAGAATCAATATCAAATACTGGTGATGATTATGCGGTCGCTTTTGGAAATGGTTTTACTGCTAAAACTATCGATAATGGTGTAAGAATTGGCAATCTTCAAGGAACCTATATTGGAATGTATAAAAAGGAAAAAGTCGCTTTAGATGGTTTATCATTCACATTCAATAATGTCATTGGAACAAATTGTAAAGCAGGTGGATTTTATTTTTCACAAAAAACAGGGCACGAATTTACTAAAAATGTTTTTACTTTATGGCACAACCCATACGGAATAACACAATCGCGTTTAAGTGTTGTTACAAGTCATGATTATAGTAAAAGTCCAACTTGTTATACCACTCCTACTTTTGAGACTGCAGGTTTTGGCATCGCAGGTTCTATGGTTATGAATAATAATATGTCCACAAATGATGGTTTTTCAATTCTGTTTCAAAAATATTCTTTAACCGCATGGAAGGTAACAATTACACAACTATATGCAAATACACTTTGGCAAACAAATGCCAATTTTGATGAAGCAACAAAATCTTGCTCTGTTTATTTAAAAGATAGCGATGTTCAAAGTTATCTTGATAGCGATGGGAAAGCATATTTCCATGTTTTTGGAATCGATAATTCGGCAACAGATGCATATTATGAAATCACAAATATGAAACGAACTTATGATCCTGGCCAACAAATAACCAAAGACGAGGTAAAAGAATCGATTAATTCAATATCTGATGAAATGATCGAATCATTCATCAATAAACCAGAGATAATTAAAACACTTAAAGAATCAAAACAAAAGGCACTTAATTCTCTATTGACAGCTCCAGATCAAGGCCTTTCAGCCGAATATGTTGAAGCAAACAAATTCTTTGCTCTTTGGGAAGGAAGATATGATTTATATGGATATAAAGAAAAAACAAATAAAATATTAAATGATCTTCCTTTTGTTTCATATGTAGGTAATAATGGCGTTCAATTAACAGACAACAAAGATATTCAAATTTCTTTTGATGGAGGTTATGGAAAGCGTATCTATTCAAAAGAAATTATGGATGCAGGCAATTTTGATTTAGGCTTAAATTTAGGAAAGCTTCCAGTATATTCCGCCATGAATCTATGCATTAATCCAACATCAAAGCCAGGAACCTATGTAAGTGAAGAAGGAAAATATTTCTTCCTTGAATTTTATAAAACTGGAGAATCAACATATTTCATCGTTTTTGGAAATGAAACTTCACACAATATTTCCTTTGAAGATTTTGGAACAGATAAAACTAATTCCTACACAGGAAAAATCATTAATAGTGCTTCAGGTGATATCAAAATAAAAGTTGAAACTGATTTTACATTAGGTAAAACAATTCTTGATATTAATAATGGTGTGATTCATTATGAATTATCAGATAATAGCGTTCTATTCAAAGGAAACAAAGCAACAAAAAATACTGAAGCAAATTTCTCATTTGGCTTAATGAACACTAATGATTTTTATCCGATGATTATCACTAAAATGTTTTCACCTGATATATCTAAAAAGGAATTTATAAAAGGTACAAATAATGAACTTTCATTCTTCTTTAATGCAAATGATGATATTTATACATTACCTGTTTATTTAAAACGTTTATCTGACTTATATTCAAATCAAAATCTTGCGATGAGCGCTCCATTCGCGGGTTATGTATTAAGCGCAATACCGCTTGTCTTAATATTCGTTGTTGCAAGTAAACAATTTATTGAAGGTCTCACTAGTGGAGCATTCAAAATGTAGGAGGTAAAAAAATGAAACCAACAAAAATCTTTATTCCAATGATAATGGCTATGCTATTAACTTCTTGTGGGGAAACTACATCAAATTCATCCACTTCTACTTCAAGTGATGAACAAGAAAGTTCTTATCAAATGATTGTAGATAATAAATTTGAACGTGGATTCTCATGCAATCCAGGAAATGGAAATGATCCAGATACTGGTTGGACTCCTGAAAGTAGATGGCCACGCACTGTTGACTTAACATATGGAAATGATTCCGGTCCAGTTTGGATTATGTCTCAACATGGAGATATTTATTCGCTCAATGACCATTACAATAAATATACAGGTGATAAAACTGTTGAAGAAAAAGATGGCTATTATACTTTTTCTGATGAAAGCAAAGTCGTATCAGTTAATCCTACAACTGGATCATTATATCTTGAATTAAATGCATCACAAGAATATAAAAGACCAAGAAAAAGCGGGGAACAATGGTCACATCTTTTAATTAACGAAGGCTTCTCAAAAGCTGTACAAATGAGTGAAGTCGACAGTGTTATTTTAAATGTTGATATGGAAATGAAAAAGTTTGTCGATCATATGGGAAGTACCGCTTTAAGCGGCGTTCACGCAACACAATTTTTGATGTATTTAGTAATGAAATCTAATAACACCGCTGAAGATGGTGGTTTCTTCTGGTTTGGTATTCCTTTCTTTGATAACCGCTACCCTAATGGTCTTCCTGAAAGTGGAATGGTTGATGCAGGAGGAGCGGGAGCAACAAGTAAATTTATTTATGGTATGCCTTCAAGAGATTATATTGAAGATGGTGTATTAAAACTCAACAAAAAAACACATATCGAAGTTGATATTGCTCCTTATATCTTAAGCGCACTATTATTAGCCCAATCACAAGGATATTTTACAAAATCAACTTATAAAGATTTATGTTTCCAAAGCATGAATATTGGATTTGAAATTCCTGGTACATATGACTGCGGAATTAAACTTTCAAACTTTACATTAACCGCTAATTATAGCGAATAAGGAGTCAGGCAATGGCAAATGTTAAATTAAAAAATGTTAACAAGGTTTATGACAATAATGTTCAAGCTGTTTTTGACTTCAATTTAGAAATCAATGATGGCGAATTCATTGTTTTTGTTGGACCATCAGGATGTGGCAAATCCACCACATTAAGAATGATCGCAGGACTAGAAGAAATAACTGATGGCGAACTATACATTAACGATGTTTTGTGTAACGACATCCCTCCTAAAAAAAGAGATGTTGCAATGGTCTTCCAAAATTATGCCTTATATCCTCATATGACAGTATATAACAATATTGCTTTTGGACTTGCTAATAGACATGTAGATAAAGAAACAATAAAAGAACGTGTCAATGAAGCAAGCCAAATGCTTGGCATAGAAGAATACCTTGAAAGAAAACCAAAAGCACTTTCTGGAGGACAATGCCAACGTGTAGCCCTTGGCCGAGCAATTGTAAGACATGCGAAGGTATTTTTAATGGATGAACCATTATCAAATCTTGATGCAAAATTGCGCGTTCAAATGAGAAGCGAACTCATTAAACTTCATAAAAAGATTGGTGGAATTATTATTTACGTTACCCACGACCAAACTGAGGCTATGACTATGGCGGATCGCATCGTCGTTATGTCAAAAGGACATATTCAACAAATCGGAACGCCAAGAGAAATTTACAATAAACCAGTCAATAAATTTGTCGCAGGTTTTATGGGCAGCCCAACAATGAATTTCTTAGATGCTTCTTATTTTAAAGATGAGATTACTTTTGCAAATGAAAATATTAAATTAAATAAAGATTATTCAGAAGAAAACACTGCTTTCTACGACAAGCGAATTAAAGAATATGAAGACAAACTTCATAAACTTGAAACCATGATAAATAATTATCAATCAATGAATTTTGATGATAAAGAAAAACAAATGAATGAATTTGATGCAGTAAGACTTGAATATCTTTCATCAATAGAACAACTTGAAAACTATAAGAAATCAAAACATCCAATCATTTTAGGCATTAGACCTGAAGATATATATTTAAGCGATGATAAAGATTCGCTTAAAGCTCTTGTAGAAGTTGTCGAACTTTTAGGAAAAGAACAAATTGTCCACACAGTTGTTGATGGAGAACAAAAAATAGACTTAGTTGTATCAAGTAAAATTGATATTAAAGCGGGAGATTATGTTAATATTAAGTTTGACGTCAATAGCGTTCACATGTTTGATGTCGAAACCGAAAAAGCCATAATTTAATGAAAGAAACCAAAAGCAAAAATATCAATCGAAAATTATTAGGACCATGGCAAAGAATAGGTTCAATTCTTTTAGAATTTGTCATGGTCTTTTTTGTAGGTCTCTTATTAGATAGAATTGCTGTTAACCCTATTGCAAAAGCAACAACTAATCTCAACGTTTTAGTAGAAACTTACAATAGTGAAGTTAAAGAATATCAAGATAAAGAAGATGTATATCATCTTTATTACTATGATGAAGACAAAAACAGAATTAAAAATGACAATGTGACGGATGAAGAATTAAATGCATTTATCAGCGATGAAAGAGTTATTGCTATTAGAAATGATCTTCCTGGAATACAAGATACAATTCAAGCAATAAGACTTACATGCTTAGGTATTGATGCCTTTTTAGGCTCACTACTATATTTCACATTTGCTTATATTTTATTTGGCAAAGGAAGAAGTCTAGGATTAATTATTTTTAAAAGTCATTTAACTGACGAAAACGGAAATAAAATAAGTATAGGAAAAGCAATATTATATGGCTTTTTAAAATGGTTAATTCTTGTTCCGGGCGGAATAGTAACTATTTTTATATTGCCGATTTATACACTCTACGAATTGTTTTATAAAGACAATGTTACTTTTTTAGAAAGAAAGATGCATATCGAATGTCGCGTACAAATAAAAGATATTTAATAATTAATAAACACAATAAACATCTAAATTTTCAAATGTAGCGCCTACATCAAAACCACCAGGAATTTCCCATCCAAGGTTTAAATAATTTGCGGTCATATTTTCCCAATGATATACACTAGGAAGACCTTTTTGAACCGCCATAAGGAATGCATCAGTAATGTAAGGAAGAACATTTATATCAACACTATATTTTTTTCCTACTTCTGGCTGCGTATCACCCATATAACTTTTAGATGATAATGAATAAATTAATCTATTTGTCGCGCCGGTATGACCACTATCATATTGAGCATAAAGTTCAGTATAAGCATAACGAGAATCAAATATAGGTACTCCAAACCACATAACTGCGTTATTAGGTCCGTATTCTTCGTCAGTTTGGCCTTCTTTTTTAACATTTCCAATACTTAAATAGAATAGCAATTGAGCGCAATCATTCGCGTAACCTTCTTTAATTTTATTCATCTTATCAATGGTGACATCAAATTTTACATGTAATTCACCACTTACAGATTGTAAATCCGCTAAATTAACCCACAAATCCTGGTTAAAATTTTGTTCAATGAGGAAATGTGGCCATGCTCTTTTAGCGAGTCTAGGATCTATTTCGTCCACTGGTGTATCTTCATAATATTGGTACTCCATCGCCGCATTTAAATTCATCGATATTTTTCCAGTTGATGTATCAACGATTAATGAACGATTTTCATTTTCATATTTCGCTACGCTTCCATTTTTACTTAATGTAGCATTAGCAAAATCATATGGTGACCACCATTGAGCCATTTGCCATATAGTATCTTCAACTTTTTCACCATAATCTAATATTTTTGTTACCCCTGCTGGTGACATATGATTTGTTTTAAGCATGAAACCTTTTGAGTATCTTGCATCTGCGATCGCAGAATCATTCGTATATGTTAAATATCTTGTTGTCTTGTCGGTAACTGTAACAACACATGAAGAACTAACGCCTGTTTCAACACTTGAACATGTAATAATAGCTTCCCCTGCTTTATATGGAACAAGTGTTCCACCAGAAACATTGCATATTTCAGGATTACTTGTTTCCCATTTAATAGTTTTATTAATCGCGGTTTCAGGATAGACAGTAGCTTCTAATTTAAATGAATCCTCATAATAAATTTCATAAGTTGTCTCATTAAGAATAATTTGGTTTACTTTATCATTTATTTCTTCTCCACAAGAAACAAGTGACATAGCAAGTATTGGTAAAATAAATAAATTTGTTTTTTTCATAGCAATTTTATTTTAAATAAAAAAATTAATATTTAATAAAATATGTTCATTTATTT
>JBNMLE010000021.1:0-16134 GCA_050874705.1 Bacilli bacterium | reverse complement strand
GCTTATATATTCAAAAAATTCATATTTTTATCATATTGCAATATTGAATTTATATGAGTCATTTTTTAGACTTGAAAATTTATTCGCAAAAATATATCAAAGAAATGTTTCCGAAGAAGAAAATAAGCGCTTCATAATGATGAAAGAAGTTTATTATACAAATCTTCGCATTATTTATGAACGCGAGAAAAATATTTTTAAAAATTTATCTAATAAAAAAGAAAACTAATTTTTAAATTTTTATCATCTTAATAACCTAAAAATAGTGGCAACTAAGCAATGTTGTTAAAACTATTTTTTTGTTAATATAAAGGTAGAGAACTTATTAAAAATGTATTTTATGAATATGTTTTGTGGTTTGTTGCATATTTATTTAACTAAAAATGCAATAATACATCATTTATCGTAACAAAGAAATTGGGGGAACTTAATATGAAAAAAGCCTTATTATTAATCTCAGCAACATTATTATTGATATCATGCGGTAATAGCGAGTGTATTTGTAGTACAAGTTCTACAAATGATGAGGACACAAAAATACCTACGACTTATAATCCGTGGCTATGCATTTGTGATGAGTTTGATTTTCATTCAACAAGATATAGGCTAAGTTATAAGCATGATTTTATCGAATATCCAACCGATTTAGTTTTAAGATTATATATTTATGATCCTAATAAGATTTCTAATGAAGAATTTCAAAAAATTAAAGATAGTGATTTAGTTATTTATAATGGCACTTATTGTGCTTTGTCGCCAACTCCATATCTTGTTCCTATATATACCGAAAAAGATAATTTTGATATACTTTATGTTGGGTTTGGTACAACAGCAATTTTTACACCTATAACAGAAACAAATTAGATTATGAAAAAGATACTTTTATTGTTAATAACTGTCTTATTATCATCCTGCAATAGCGATATTTCTAATTCTTCTTCATCTTCTTTATCTAAAAGTGAAAATGAAATAAATTACCCATCACGCTTGCAAAATTTAAATTTCCCATCATCATTTATAATAAATGATAAAACATATCGCGATAGTGGTGTTTTTGATATTGTTTATGATATTACTTTGGAAGGATACTTATATCATCCAGACAATATTAAAAAAGAAGAATATGACAAATATAAAAATTATGTTTTAGTGTCGTGCAAAGAATTAAGTTATCATATTGATTCTTATATATGTCCAATTTATTCAGTTAAAGAAAATGATAATTTATATGTTGGACTAGAATACTTTAGAGTTTTCAATTTAGTTAAATAAATTTTTATTTAAAAGCACTCGCAGTTTGTAATACGAGTGCTTTTTTGCTTTTTAAATTAATTAATCAGCGTAGCAAGATCCACCGATGAATTCTCTCATGAGTGAATTGCATGGTACCCATTCATCTGGCATGTCGTCAAAATATTTGAGCATGCGGATAAGTCTTTCAGCAATTGGGAAATATGGATTTTCTTGTTCAATTGCTTGAAGTAGTGGAAGAGCATATTTTTTCATAACGCATAATTCATATGAAAGCATTGAATTGTATACGTAATTCGCGCCTTCTTGTGTGTCATAGATCCATTTGAATTCGCCTCTTCTAACGCTTGGCCACATGGACATTGTTTCTTCAGCGGATGCTCCACGGAATTTGTAATCGCGAACAATGCGACGTAATAAGCGAAGATCGGTAATTGAAATTGGGTTTGTATTATCGAGATTAATTTGTGCTTGTGGGGCAATAAAGATTTTGAATTTTTGATGCTTTGGAATAAGAGTTGTCATTCTTTCATTTAAAGCGTGAATACCTTCAATAATAATTGGTTCGTTTTCACCAACTCTTAATTTACGTCCTGGAACGCGTTTTCCAATTTTAAAGTCAAATTTAGGAAGTTGAACTTCTTCGCCAGAAATAAGAGCGAGCATATCTTTATTGAATAATTCAATATCAAGAGCTTCAATGCTTTCAAGATCTGGCTTTCCATCTTCATCAATTGGTGCGAGTGATTTTGGTAAATAATAGTCATCAATTGAAATGCGAATTGGTTTTAAGCCGCGTGACATAAGTTCAATTCTTAATCTATTTGCAAATGTTGTTTTTCCACTTGATGATGGACCAGCAATACAAATAAGGCGGATATTTGAAATATCAGCTTCAATCATATCTCCTAATTCAGTGAGCATTCTATTATGACGAGCTTCGCATAATTGAATAAAATCGATTACACCATCATGGGCGATGTGTTGGTTAATTCCTGCAACAGAATCAGCACCAGCGATTTTTCCCCATTCATGTGATTCTTTAAGTGTTTTTCCAAATGTTGGAGCGTCGATAAATTCTGGAATTTGTCCTCCACATTCTGAACGTGGATATTGAAGAATAAATCCTGGTGAATACATTCTAATCTTATATTCTTTTAAATATCCTGTTGATGGAACCATGTGTGAGAACATGTAATTTAAATAACCATCGCAGTCATAAAGGTGAACTGTTTTTTCAGGTCTATATTGAAGAATATCTAATTTGTCGAGTTGTCCATTCTTAATATAAATTTCTTTTGCTTCATCTTTTGTTACAACAAAGCGTTTGAGTGGGTAATCGGCGTTGATAATTTTGTCAATTTCATGTTCGATATTTCTAAGCATGTCCATATTGCTTTTTCCGTTAAGTATTTGGACAAAAATAGAACGTGAAACGTTATAGCAAAATCTAATTTTTAAATTAGGATATGCGCGAGCAAAAGCCATAGCAACTACAAAGCGAAGTGAGGCTTCATAAATTTTGATAGCATCGCCATCTTTAACTGTTAAAAATTCGATTGTTGCATCGTAATATACTTCATAAGTTAATTCGCGAACACGGTTATTAACACGAGCGCAGATGATCGATTTATCGTTTTTTTCGATTAAGTCGAGAAGACGAACTTTTTTATCAAAAGTTTTTTCTTGACCTAAATATTTTAATGTAAATGACATAAAGGTCCTCCGTTATTTTTTGTGTTATTACTATACACTAGTGAAACAAATTATTCAAGCGCTTACATTTTGTTTTCTCTTTATAAGAGATAAATGTTTTACTCAACTGATTTTTATTGCGCAAATTAAAAATATTACTATTCGACTTAAACATTGACTTTTTTGAACAAATTTTAAGAAAAAAGAATCATATTGAGTTGTGCTATTATTAAAAACGCAGAAATTCTAATATTTTTAGAAACATTAATATTAAGTTTTTTGATGAATTTTCTCAAATCCTTAAACAGAAATTGCTCCTTTATTTTGTTTTATAGATATTCTATTAATTTCTCTTTACAAAGGGAGTAGATTATTCGGCAATGTAAAAATCAATTATAAGTGATGTGCTATTTATTCAATAGTTGTTTACACAAGATTTTATTTTTCATAAAATTATTAATGATTGATATGAAAAAATTATTAATTGTAGTTGATTATCAAAATGACTTTGTAAATGGCTCCCTTGGTTTTGATGATGCGATTAATCTTGAAAAGCCAATCGCTAACCGCATTAAGAAAGCTAAAAATAATAATGAAGAAGTTGTTTTTACTAAAGATGTTCATGAAAGAGATTATTTACTAAGCGAAGAAGGAAAGCACCTTCCTATTCCACATTGCATTAGAAATAGTGGAGGAGAAGAACTCTTCGGAGAAATCAAAGAATTATCAAAAGAACATCTTGTGTTTGAAAAAGATACCTTTGGTTCATCATTATTATTTGATTATTTAAAAGAACATCATTTTGATCAAATTACTTTAATCGGCCTTGTTTCATATATTTGTGTTTTATCAAACGCTATTATTGCTAAATCCGCTAATCCGAATGCTCATATAATAATAGAGAAGGATTTAACATCTGGTGTTGATAAAAAACTTCAAAGTGAAGCATTTGATGTTTTAGAAAACATTCATATACAAATCAAATAGAAAAGAGGAATATATATGTCAAAAAAAGCTATGGTCTATATTCAATCAGGTGGACCAACATCAGTAATTAATTCATCGCTTTATGGTGCGATTAGGGAAGCACAAGCTCATCCAGAACAAATCTCACATATTTATGGATCACTTCATGGTATTGAAGGTCTTTTATGCGATGAACTCATCGATTTAAATAAGGAAGATTTCGAAACAATCGAACTTTTAAAACAAACTCCAGGTTCCGTTTTAGGAACATCACGTCATAAACTTCCAAAAGATTATCATCATGATGAATACAAAACTATCATTGAAACACTCAAAAAGCACAACATTGGTTATGTCTTTGTTAATGGTGGTAATGATTCAATGGATACATGTTATAAATTATCAACATTATGCAAAGAACTTAATCTTGATATTAAAGTAATGGGTGTTCCAAAAACAGTCGATAATGATTTGGTGGAAACCGATCACTCAAATGGTTTTGGAAGTGCTGCAAAATATGTTGTTAACACAGTTAAAGAAATTTGCATTGACGCTAAATGTTATAAAAAAGGAAAAGTTTATATTATCGAAATTATGGGAAGAAATGCTGGCTGGTTAACAGCAAGTGTTGATTTATTAGAAGGCGAAGATAGACCAGATTTAATTTATCTTCCTGAAAATAAATTCGATGTTGATGAATTTGTTAAAAACGCTAAAGAAATTTTTGCTAAAAAAGGTTATTGCATTGCCGCAATTAGCGAAGGCATTGAATTTGAAAGAGATGAAAGTAAAGTTCGCATCGACTCATTTGGTCATAAGCAACTCGGTGGAGCTGCGATTGACTTAGCATCAATTATTGAAGATAAATTAGATCTTCCAACACGTGCAATTGAATTATCTCTTCCTCAAAGAGCATATGCGTTCTTGGTTAGTAAAGTTGATCAAGAAGAAACCATTGAATGTGGAAGAATGGCGGTAAAGAAAGCTCTTGAAGGTATGAGTGGACACATGATTGCAATTAAACGCGTTTCATCAAATCCTTACAAAGTAAATTATGAACCAGTTGATATTAGCAAAATTGCTAATGTTGAAAGAGTTGTGCCAACATCAATGATGAAAGATATTCATCATATGGATGAAACATTTAAAGAATATTGTCTTCCATTGATTCAAGGCGAAATCGATATTAAATACGAAAACGGAATAATAAAATCTTCCGAATTAAAAAAACATCGCATTTAAAAAACAATTAGGCGGAATGTCCGCCTTTTTTATTACAAAAATAAGGCAAAAAATTTCTTATGAAAATATAAATATTTTTTCTTTGACTTTTTAGTTTTTCATAGTAATAATATGAGTTGCAAGAAAATATACATATTTTATGAAAAAGTGGATTAACAAATTAAATGAACTTCAAAGGATGCTTCTATTAGGATGCGTTGTTATGTTTTTTTTGTGTTTATTAAGCTTAATTCCTTTATTTGTTTTTAATCAACCTGGTTGGCTTATTGGTGTTGCCATAGGTTCTATTGTCGGTATTATCAATATTTTGCTTACATATAAAGGAAGCGAAGTTGGCTTATCAACATATAAAACGATTTATTTTATGTTGTTTTATTTTATAAGAATCTTACTTATTCTTCTTTCTTTTGTTTTAACAGCTTTATTTCAATTTGGTTTCATTGTTGGCGAAAATGTTTATTTTTCTCCAATAAGTGCTTTTGATTTTTCTTTATGGGGAGACTTAATTGGTGTTCTTCCGATGCAAATAGTTTTAGTCATCGTGATGATGAAAGAAAAAAAGAATCCTATTACAATCTCAGAAAATCTTAAAAAGGAAGAAAATAAATGAGTAGCTTATTTAGTGAAAAAAACTTAATATTTGCTCCTAATCTCGAGACAATTATTTGCGTGGCAATTTGTCTTATTCTTTCCATTGTTTTTATAATTGCTGGAATTATGGCAAAACACGCTGATATAACAAAAAAACCAAAAGGTTTATTGTTTGTAATGGATTTTGCGGTTGAAAAAATAGATGCTTTTACTTCTTCAACAATGGGAGTAGGATTTGAAAATTTTGGTGGTATTTTACTCGCTATTATTTGTTTCTTGTTTTCTAACTTTATTATTGGTATAACTGGTCTTCCAACTCCAATGGCTTATCTTCCAGTTCCATTATCACTTGGATTATTTACCTTTTTAATGATTCATATTACATCCATTCGATATACAAAATGGCATTATTTTAAAAGATTTATTGATCCAGTTCCTTTATTTTTACCCGCTAACTTATTAAGTATGTGGGCACCTTTGCTCTCATTAACACTTCGTTTATTTGGCAACGCTTTAACAGGATGGGTTTTAATCACCCTTGTTAACTGGGGTCTAGAAAACGCTGGAGCCGCTATATTTGGAATAATTAATGCAGGCACAGCATATGGAAAGCCAATTGATATGCTTCTTATACCAGTTGTAACGCCTGTTTTGCATGCGTACTTTGATGTATTTTCGACTTGTATTCAAACAATTGTGTTTGTATTTTTAACTGCACTTTTTGTTGCACAAGAAAAACCAGATCCAACAGAAGAGCTTACTGTTGGTTCTAGAAAGGAGATGAAACAAAATGACTGATATTGGTCTTATCGCTATTGCAGCGGCTATTGCTATTTTCTCATCAGGTTGCTCATCAATCGGTGAAGCATTGCTTATTACAAAAGCTCTTGATGGTATGGCAAGAAATCCAGAAGCAAGCAAGACACTCCGTTCCAATATGATTATTGGTACCGCTCTTGTTGAAACTTGTGGTATTTACGCTCTTTTAGTAGCTATTTTAATTATTTTCGTTTTACCTGGTTCAATCGTTCATTAATTTTTGGAGGTGCATCTTTTATGAATAAGAAAAAGTTCTTTAAGATTATATGTCTTACAATGCTTTCTTTTACTCTTGCAGGCTGCTCTGATGTTCCACTTGATTCTTCACAATTTCTTGAAAGAATTTCATTCAATGTTTGGGACTTTTTAGCGGTATTTGCGGCTTTTATAGTTCTTATTTTAATTGCTTTCTTTTTTGGTTATAAGCCTGTGAAAGCATATATTAAAAAACGCGGTGATTATATTGAAGATAAAATAAAAACCGCTGAAGATAGAGAACTTAAAACAAGAAATATCATTTCTGAAGCTGAAGAAAATGTAAAAGATAGCAAAAAACAAGCCCTTGAAATTATTGAACAAGCAAAATTAGATGCCCAAAAAGAAAAAGAACAAATTATTGAACAAGCAAAATTAGAAGCTCAAAATCAACTCGATAAAGCTCAAAAAGATATCAAAAGAGAAATCGAGAAAAGCAAAGACGATATCCATAAAGAAATTGTGGATGTTGCTTTGAAAGCTAGTAGTAAAATTATTGGCCGTGAAATTGATGAAAAAGATAATGAAAGATTAATTGATTCTTTCGTTAATGATTTAACAAAGGATAAAAAATAATGGATTCTCTTCCGACAAGATATGCTTCAGCATTATTAAGCGTTGCTAAAGATGAAAATAAAATCAATGAATTCAAAAATGCATTCAATGATTTTTATGACCTTTTAAATGACAACGAAGAAATATCTAAAATTTTAGAATCTTATTTTATAAAAGAAGATGAACGCTTTAAATTTGTCGATGAATTAACAGAAAAATATCAACTTAAAAATTTCTCATCATTTATCAAATTGTTAATAAAAAAGCATCGATTTATTGAATTAAAGCATATTAAAAACGAATTCAATAAATTAGCTAATCAAGAATTAGGAATATTTGATGGATATGTATATTCGGTTAATTATTTAACCAAAGAACAAATCAAAAAAATTGAAGATTCTATTAGTGGTGTGCTTCGTCATAAAGTCGAATTAACTAACAAAATTGATGAAAGTCTTATCGGTGGAGTTAAAGTCGCTATTAACGACCATGTATTTGATGGCTCAATAAAATATAAACTAGCAAATATGAAACAAATGTTGAATGAAAGGAGCAAAAATAATGAAAATTGATTCTTCAGAAATTAGTGCTTTAATTAAAAAACAAATTGAGGATTTTTCACATAAAGTTGAATCTGACGACGTTGGAACTGTTATCACTATTGGTGATGGTGTCGCTTTGGTTTACGGTCTTGATAAGGCGATGCTTGGCGAACTTGTTGTCTTCCCTCATGATGTTTATGGTATGGTTATGAACCTAGAAGAGGAAAACGTTGGATGCGTTCTTTTAGGTGATGACACTCTTATCAAAGAAGGAGATTTAGTTAAACGCACAAAAAGCGTTGTAAAAGTTCCAGTAGGAAATGCTTTGCTCGGAAGAGTTATTAATGCATTAGGACAACCTCTTGATGGATTAGGAGAAATAAAAACTGATAAATCTCGCCCTGTTGAAGTAATTGCTCCAGGTGTTATGTATCGTAAAAGTGTCGATACACCTCTTCAAACAGGTATAAAAGCAATCGATGCAATGATTCCAATTGGTAGAGGTCAACGTGAACTTATTATTGGTGACCGTCAAACAGGAAAAACAGCGATTGCAATCGACACAATAATTAACCAAAAGAACCAAAATGTTAAATGTATTTATGTGGCAATCGGACAAAAGAATTCTACAGTTGCATCGCTTGTCGATAAATTAAAAACGGCAGGCGCAATGGATTATACTGTCGTTGTTAGTGCAACTGCTAGTGAACTTGCTCCTCTTCTTTATATAGCTCCTTATTCAGGTATGGCTATGGCGGAAGAATGGCTTCATAATGGCGAAGATGTCCTCATCGTTTTTGATGATTTAAGTAAACACGCTGTTTCATATAGAACATTGTCTCTTCTTTTGAAAAGACCTAGTGGTAGAGAAGCTTATCCAGGCGATGTTTTCTATCTTCACTCAAGACTTCTTGAAAGGGCGTGCAAATTAAATGATGAAAATGGTGGAGGATCTATTACTGCTCTTCCAATTATTGAAACACAAGCTGGTGATATTTCTGCTTATATTCCGACAAATGTTATTTCAATCACTGATGGGCAAATATTCCTCATGAGTGATTTATTTAACGCTGGTCAAAGACCTGCTATTGATTCAGGTCTTTCAGTTTCACGTGTCGGAAGTGCTGCTCAAATAAAAGCTATGAAACAAGTGGCTAGTTCATTAAAAATCGAATTAGCTAACTACAATGAACTTCAAGCATTTTCTCAATTTGGTAGTGACCTTGATGAAGATACAAAGAAAGTTCTTCGTCATGGAGCAATACTCATGGAAGTATTAAAACAAGATCAATATGATACTTATCCTGTTGATAGACAAATCATTGAACTTTTTGCCGCTAAACATCGTTTATTAGAAGATATTGAAATCTCTTCAATTAAACCAACATTAAATAATATTTATGAATATATAAAAACATCACATCATGAAATTATTGATGAGATTAATAAAAAGAAGATTTTAAGCGATGAATTAAGCACAAATCTTAAAAATATTATTTCTGATTTTCTAAAAATTAAATAATTATGGCACAAAATTTAAATAAGACAAAACGTCGCATTAGTTCGATTAATTCGACTAAAAAAATAACAAAAGCGATGGAACTTGTTGCAAGCGTTAAATTAAAACGCTTCAAAAATATCATGTTCCAAAACGAATATTACACAAATGAGATTATTTCACTTGTGAATATTTTATTGTCTTCTTTAAATGAAAAAGATAATGATGATGTAAAGAAATATTTTAAGCCTAATAAAAATGCTAAAGATTTATATATTGTTGTATCTTCAAATCTTGGTCTATGTGCTTCATATAACAATGAAATTTTTAAATATTTCTTGGAAAATGTTAATAAAGAATCATCAATAATTGTGCCTATTGGCATTAAAGGGAATGAATATTTTTCCTTTTTAGGTTATAGCATTATCGATGATTATGTTTTGTTGAATGAAAAAATCAATTATAGCGATGTTACTAAATTGGGTGGATTTATATTGAATGAATTTTTAAATGGAAAATACGCAAGTATTAAACTTATCTACACAAAATATATCAATTCTATTAAATTTACACCAACAACAATAAATATTTTGCCAATAGATAAAAATAATAAGACCGAATCAAATAATGGATACGCTCCAATATTTGACCCAAATGCAACGACACTAATTAATGAACTTGTTCCTTTATATGTAAATTCTATTCTTTATCAAAAGATTATTGAAGCGCAAGTAAGCGAACAAGGTAGCAGACGCAATGCAATGGAAAACGCAAACGATAATGCTGATGAATTAATTAATAAATTAACTATCGAATATAACAAAGCAAGACAAGCAGCCATTACTCAAGAAATTAATGAAGTTGTTGCTGGCCAATTAGGAAAATAAGGAGAACGCTTATGGAAAAAATGAATTTAGGAAAAGTTGTTCAAGCTGTTGGACCAATTATTGATGTTCGCTTTTTAGATGAACATCTACCTGAACTTTTAACAGCTTTAGTTGTTAAAATGCCTAATGATAAAAAATTAGTTGTTGAAGTTGCTCAACATATTGGTGATGACATAGTTCGATGTGTAGCAATGGGACCAACTGAAGGAATATTAAGAGGACTTGATGTTATCGATACAAAAGCACCAATAAGCGTTCCAGTAGGAGAAAAAACTCTTGGAAGAATGTTTAATGTTCTTGGCGAACCAATTGATAATTTGGAAAATGATTTTAAAGATGTTGCTAGACTTCCAATCCATAGAAGTGCTCCTTCTTTTAAAGATCAAAATGTTACAACTGAAATGTTTGAGACAGGCATTAAGGTTATTGATTTACTTTGTCCATATATGAAAGGTGGTAAAGTTGGTCTTTTTGGTGGTGCTGGTGTTGGAAAAACTGTTTTAATTCAAGAATTGATTCATAATATTGCCACTGAACAACATGGTATTTCTGTTTTTGCTGGCGTTGGTGAACGTTCCCGCGAAGGAAACGATTTATATTATGAAATGAAAGCAAGTGGTGTTTTATCAAAAACCGCTCTTGTATTTGGACAAATGAATGAACCACCAGGAGCAAGAATGCGTGTCGGACTTAGTGCACTTACAATGGCGGAATATTTCCGCGATACAAAGCACCAAGATGTTTTGCTATTTATTGATAACATTTTCCGTTTCACACAAGCGGGTAGTGAAGTCAGTGCTCTTTTAGGCCGTATGCCATCGGCGGTTGGCTATCAACCAACACTTGCGACTGAAATGGGACAACTTCAAGAAAGAATTACTTCTACAAAAGATGGTTCAATTACTTCTGTTCAAGCAATTTATGTTCCTGCTGATGACCTTACAGATCCAGCTCCTGCAACAACATTCTCCCATTTGGACGCTAAAACAGTTCTCGATAGAAATACAGCGGCTTTAGGTATTTATCCGGCTGTTGATCCTCTTGATTCTTCGTCAAATATTCTTGATCCTAGAATTGTTGGGGAAGAACATTATTATGTTGCTCGCGAAGTTCAAAAAATTCTCCAAAGATATAAAGAACTTCAAGATATCATCGCAATTTTAGGTATGGATGAACTTTCTAGTGAAGATAAACAAATTGTTAATCGCGCTAGAAGAATTAGAAATTTCTTATCTCAACCATTCCATGTTGCTGAAGGATTTAATGGATTTAAAGGCGTATATGTTCCTGCTAAAGACACAATTCGTTCATTTAAAGCAATACTTGAAGGGAAATATGATCATTACCCAGAAAGTGCATTTTTATATGCTGGTACAATCGAAGATGTTGAGAAAAAAGCAGGAGAGAATAAATAATGTCTTTTAAATTATCCATAGTTACACCAAAAGGTCTATATAATGAATTTGATGTAGATTCTTTAACAATTAAACTAACAACTGGATATAGAACATTTTTAAGCGGCCATGCTCCTCTTATTGGTGCGATTGACATTGGAGTTATGCACATTGTTATCAATGGTAAAACGCTATATTATGCAATTCATGGCGGAGCTATAAATGTAACAAAAGATAAAACAATAATATTGACTAACGCTATTGAAAAATCTGATGAAATTGATGTTAATCGCGCAAATTTATCACTTGAAAGAGCTAAAAATAGATTAAATGAAAAAGACATCAATGTTGATGTCAAACGTGCTGAACTTGCTATTAAAAGAGCAATGGTGCGTTTAGAAACTTCTAAATTATAAATAATTTAACAAGAATTCAGAATTGTCTTTTGTAGGAGAGAATTCGTAAGTAATTCTTGTTTTATTTTTGCTATATATTCCTATTGGAAGAGTTAATGACTCTATATTAAATTCGTTTTTAATTATTTCTTTATCAAATCTATTTATATCAATTAGAGCAACCTTATTATTTGAGTTATATATTTTTTCTTTAATGAAAGTATTATATGTTCTCATTAATTCAATATTTGATCTATCCATGAGAATTGTTACTAATCCTTCATCAAGAAAATCATTTAGCATCTCATTATATTTTTCAATACTAGTAAAAGCGTATACGTTTGAATAATAAACATAATCATTCATTGCATTTTGAAGCATAAGAGAACCGCCTATTCTTAAATTAGGCACTCTTTTAGCGATATTTGAACCAAGCACATAAAAGCTTGGTGTGCCTTGGAAAGCTAATGCGTCAAATATTTCACTTCCTAATAGTTTTTCAAACTCATTAGGACTTTTGTCTATATTGATCGAATATATTAATGAAGAAGTATTTTTTACTAAATCTATAAAATATGGTTGTTTCTCAATACAATAATGACATTCATTTTGATGAATAAGAAGAAGCGAACCTTCTTCATTTTCTATAAGAGACGAAATTTCTTCATATGTTGTTTCCACTAAAGCATCATCAAAAGAAGATATTTCTTTCTTATAAACATCTCCATTTCTTAAAATATGGACATTATTTGTGTTTTGTCCGCATGATGATAGTAATAGTGGTAATAAATTTAAAAATAAAAATGTTCTTCTTTTCATCATTACTATATTTTACAACTTTAATCAAAAAAATGAATTTTAATATTTATTTTAAGAATTTGTATCGTGCTGCTTTTAATCGCAATTATTGATTTATAGTACATAAATATTTATAATAAATTTGTAAAGAGCAAGTATGAAATGTGAAAAAAACAAATTTTTGATGATTTGTACAACATTTTTTAATCTTGGCGGGGGTACTTATGTTTAAAATCTCAATTTTAATATCACTAGCTACGACAGTGCTTTTTAACAATACAGCTAATTTTTTTGTCGATAATAACAATTTTTTTAAGAAGATTCCAAATATAAGAAGAACAATTAAAGATGATTCTGGAATTGATACAGGATTATATTATGTGACAAAACCAAATGAAAATGGAATATCTGAAATATATAATGACTATCAAGTAAAAGAAGAGTTAAATATTAACGATAGTTTTGGAAATGTGAGCGAATGCAGCAACCCTTTTGAAGGTGATATATTTATATCCAACAAAGATTTTCTTTATAAATATTATTATAATTTATCTACAAACATGCCCGAAAATGTTTTAGGTATTTGCGGTTATACTGCACTCTCTATGCTTTTATCTTTTTATGACACGTATTGGAATGATTGTTTCATTGATGAGAAATATGAATCAAACAGAACAAAGATTACAAAATCGATTTTCGAGAATACTAACTATAATTATGAATCTCCTGGTGTTTTAAATACTGTTCCAACCTCTGAAAAAAGTATTGAAACTATTAAGGCAGAAATTGGCTATGATGATAAAAATATAACTGATACAATGAGAAAAAATCTTGAATCAAGGTTAATGGAAAGAGTGTACGCTCAAATTGATAATGATACTTTTTTGGGAAAATTGTTTTCTATATCTATTAATAACGGTTATATTAGACCTCGATTTGATAGGAACGGAAATGAAAATTTACAAAATAATTATGTTGAAGGTTTAGGGGTGTATTACGAAGTTACAAATGATAATTTACAATCTTACATTGAATCTAATCAAAAATTAAACAGTAATGTCGAGATTGTAACTTCAAGGTTGAGAAATACTTCTCAAGAAGAGAAAACGAGAATAAGAAACGAAATCATCGAAATTGTTAAAAGTGGCCGACCTGCGTTTGTTGGAGGTAATTGGAAATATGAAAAAAAACAATCGGCCATGCGGTAGTTGCGTATGATTACGATGAAACAAACGATATACTTTATGGCAACTTTGGCTGGGGGAGAGGTTCTAACCACAAAAATATAGATGCCCAATTTACCGAGCAGATTTCTGATTATTGGACATTAAAAATTCTTCCTTCTCTTCCAAAAGAAAGAACTGATCATTATGTTTTTACAGATAAATCTGCGTATTATTCGCCTGGTTTTAATTCAACTTATCACTATATCCCTAAAGAGAAACCTCCTGTAGCACAAGATGCCTATTATATGCAAGAATTATCGTCAACGATGACTTTTGATGATATTGATGAACCTATAATAGTTAATTCATTAAGGTGCGGTTATATAATGCATCAATGTATAAATATCTCTACACGGCGAATCGGAAATGGTAATGCTTATCTTGAATATACAACTCAAGCAAATATTAAACGAATTGATTTTGATATTTCGTGGTGGAGTAATGATGAAAGAGTAAGCGCGGATAATTCAACATATAAAATAGAAATTTTTATAAATGATTCATATGTCACATTAGTTGATTTATGGAATGATATTGAATTATCGACTGACAGAAATAATCCAACTCATTTAAATTTATTCTTTCCTGTTGGTGTAAACAAATTCAGATTTTATGGTTTTAGTGAAGATCCAATTAATGATAGAAATAAAGGGAGACTTTCAATATTTGATATGTTGATTGAATATAGGTGATAAATATGAAAAAAATAATTCCAATTGTATTAACCAGTATGTGTTGTTTAATAAATAGTTGCGAATCTGGCTATGTTTCATTATCCAATTTACTTTCTTGGACAAAAGAAATTAATATTGATAATATCGAAAAAGTGGAAATTACATATCGTTCATCTGGAGGTTTGCCTCCTGGATCTTTGGACAAACATTATTATTCAATTGACAAAAATGATATTTTAAATGCTTGCAAAATGTTTAATGCGCGAGTCAAAAAGCAATTCATTAGTTATTGTTATGGTTGTAGTGGAAGTTATTCTTATTCTTATTTTATTAACAATAACGAATATCAAATCGGTGTTAATGTATTTAGCGATGGATATTTCATTCCTATTTATGATGAAGAAGATGAGCAATATCACGACTATATATATTCGAAACTTTTTAATTTTCCATCAATTAAAAATACTCAAGAATGTTATAGTATTCAAAATTACGGAATGAAAAATAGTGTTTATAAAATAGGCGAAGAAAAATATCCTTATAAGAAAATTGGTTATTTAGATGAAATAGAATTCATCGAAGCAACTGACGAAGAAATGCCTAATAACGGAGCTACATATTTCCTTGATGGTTTAAGTAAAGATTTATTAATATATAGTCCTAAAATAATCAAATATGGTGATACTTTCTACAAAATTGTAAGCAATAAAGATTTCTTAGATTTGTTTAATTAAACATAGTAAATATTAGTATTTATGTATGCGCTTTCTTTGTGATATAATTATGCAGTAATAGGAGGAAATCCAATGAATATTTGGCACAGAGTTGATCCTAAGAGAATCAACCCCCATTCTTTTCTAGCGTGTATAGAGATATCAAAAGGTAGTAAAAATAAATATGAGCTTGATAAATATTCAGGCGCACTTTATCTCGATCGTATTTTATACACATCAACGCATTATCCCCAAAATTATGGTTTTATCCCACGCACTTTAGCGGATGATGGTGATGCGCTTGATGTTTTGGTTATTTGTTCTCAAGAAATTGTTCCATTAGCAATTGTTGATTGTTACCCAATTGGGATACTTGAAATGATTGATGGTGGAAGCAAAGACGCAAAAATATTAGCTATAGCTAAAAACGATCCAGTTTATAATTCTTTTACTGATATTAAGAATATACCTGATCATATTCTTCAAGAAATAAGACACTTTTTTAGTGTCTATAAAGAACTTGAAGGAAAAGAAACAATCGTTGACCAAATACATGGTCGAGAAAAAGCGGAAGAAATTATTAAAAAATGCATACAAGCTTATACAGATAAGTTTGGTGATGGACAAAAATAT
>JBNMLE010000020.1:0-17315 GCA_050874705.1 Bacilli bacterium | reverse complement strand
ATATAATCTAAAAAATTTTCTAAAAATATTGTTGATAATTCAATGTCATAACAGCCTTTAAATTGATATAAACATTGTTGAAACATTTCATTATATTCATACAAAGCAAGCGCACTACACCCCTCAAATTTAAATTGTTTGAAAATGGGATTAAATTTTGAAAAACATTCTTCACAAATTGTAGGTCTATATTTGCTTAAAGAGTGAAACGATTGACAATCAAATTCTTTAAAACATATTTTGCAAATATTTGTTTTTGCTAATAATGGTTCTCCTAGCTTCTTCCATACTTGGACTAATCGAGTCCGCAAGAAAGACAATTTCTCCTTCGCTAGCGTCATATTTTCTTCCCACTCTTCCTGATATTTGAATTAATGTTTTCGTGTCATAAAGCGGAAAATCCGCTCGATAAACTAAAACCTGTAAATTTTTAACAGTTACACCTCTTTCTAAAACTGATGTCGTTACTAAAAACATATATTTTTTATTTTTAAAATCTTCAATTATTTGTTTTCTATCTTCTTTCTTTGAATGAACAATATTTCCGTTTTTAAAAAACACTTTTATTACATCGAAAATTGCTTCCGCCATATATATTGTTGGAGCAAAAATGAAAACTTGTTTATTATCAGCGAGATGTTTCTTTAGAAAATTTAGCAAAAATATTCTTTTAATTTCAGTTGGTCTAATAACAATTCTTGGCACAGGTATTTCTTTATGATGGAATCTAACATTTAATTCCAATATCTCATGTTTAGGTTTAGAAAATTCTTTTAAAACTTCGTAACTTGGGGTTGCACTCATTAAAACCGCTACACCTTTTTTACTTTTTGCATACATCGCGTTTAATAAAGAATTATCTACAAAAGGGAATGCGTCAATTTCATCTAAAATAATTAAGTCGAAATAATTGCTGTATCGAAAAAGTTGATGAGTTGTGCAAATAATAATATCAGCATTTAAAATCCTGGTATTTCCCCCATAAACTGAAACAATTTTATTATTAGGAAATGCCTTTTTTATTCTTTCTTCAAGCTCAATGACGACGTCTTTTCTTGGTATAGCAAAACATATCGACATTTTCCTTTTTAATGCATATTCAATAACACCATATACGAGTTCGGTTTTACCTGCTCCACATACAGCATTAATTAATGTGTCATATCCTCTTTTAAAATTAAAAATTATTCTCTCTGAAATTTCTTTTTGTTCTTTACTTAAATCATATTTCAAAGATAATACTGTTTCGCAACCACTATAAGAATATTCAGGAGCGCTTTCGCCTCTTAAAGAAATACAAAATCTGCAATAAGGAAAACCGTTTTTATATCCGATATATTTTGGATTAGAATTTCCACATCTTGGGCAAACAAAATCTTCCATCAATATCTTATTTGATGAAAATACAAAAATTATTCAGTTTTTTATTTTTTAAAATTTTTATTCTATTTCGTTGACTCTTCTTAAATGTCTTCCGCCTTCAAACTCAGTATTTAAGAAAATATCAATTCTATGTAAAACATCTTTTAGATCCATGAAGCTTGCGCCAAAAGCAATCATATTAGCGTTATTATGTTGTTTAATTAAACGAGCAACATCATCATTATAACCGATGCCGCATCTAATTCCTTTGATTTTATTCGCAGTAATCATGATACCTTCACCACTTGAACAAACTAAAATTCCATAATCTACTTCAGCGCTTGCAACCATTGATGCAGCTTTCTTTGCAAAAATAGGATAGTCACATGATTCTTGGGAATATGTACCACAATCAAAAACTTCAATATTTTTTGAAGCTAAATATTTTTTTATTTCTTCTTTATATAAATAACCAGCGTGATCTGAACCAATAGAAATTTTCATAATAATTATTCTCCTTTTAAAACATTATCAATATCTTCTTTGCTAATAACACCTTGTCTTATTAAGTGATATTCATCATTATCCATTATAACAATTGTTGAAGGAGTTTTGCTTGTAGATTCTCCTTCAATAACTGCATCGATTTCATCTTTAAAAATTTTATAAACATCACCACTATTATTTAATGGAGGTTCGCCAGATTTATTTGCGCTTGGAACAAGAAGCGGTTTCTCAACTTCATTAATTAAGTCTTGAACTAACTTTAAATCAGATATTCTAATACCGACATTTCCTTCTTTTGAAACAACATAATCAGGTAAATCATTTTTTGCTTTGCAAATTAATGTGAATTGTCCTGGCATAAATGCTTTTACAAGTTTTTTGGCATTTGAAGATAATTCCATATATTTTTCAACATCTTCAATTTTTCCACACATTAAAGTAAATGGTTTTTCAGGAGGTCTTCTTTTAACATCAATTAGTCTTTTATATGAGCTATTGTTATCAAAAACAACACCAAAACCGAATACTGTTTCAGTTGGGAAAGCAATTAAACCACCATCTTTAAGTATTTTTGCGGCTTTTTTAATATCAGTTTGCTTTAGTATTTCCATTATTATTTTTCTCCAAAAGAAGTGAAAAAATTCGATCTTTTCCGTTAATGTCTTTTCTAAATGTATAAGTTATATCAACTTCATGTTCTTCTTCGTGAATAAGTTTAATTAATTTTTCTTTTAAGTCGTATCCAATTTCAAAAACAATTAGTAATTTGTCATTCATCACCTTAATAGCGTCATTAATTATTGAACGATAAATTGATAAATTGTCATCAATGAATAAAGCATTATGTGGTTCATATAATAAAACAGATTCATCTACATCTTTTTTATTTAATATATATGGAGGATTAGCCACAATAACATCGACTTTAATATTATGTTTTATAAAAGGCTTTAATCCATCTCCATGAAGTACATATCCATTCACATTATTTAAAGCAAGGTTTTCAACCGCTAAATCACATGCGTCTTGAGATATGTCACTTAAATATAAATATTTTAAAGGAACATGTTTGGCTAGAGAAATGCCAATGCATCCAGAACCACAACAAATATCCGCTAAAGAAATCTCTTGATTTGGGAAAATGCTTAAAATTTTTCTTAACGCATATAGCGCAACTTCTTCTGTTTCTTGACGAGGAATTAGTACCCTTTGATCAACTTTAAAATTAGAACCAAAAAATTCACTATTTCCAATGATATACTGAATTGGTTCACCATTTAAATAACGAGAAAAATCTCTCTTAAATCTTGGTAAATCCTTAATATTTTCATCTTTTTTAAGATAGAACTGACTCATTGAAGATAGATTATTATTTGCACATAAAAGAATGCGAATATTTATTTCATCTTTCTTTGGATTTTTTAGCTCTTTATAAGCCTCTTTATAGACTTCAAATAGAGACGGCATTATTTTCCTTGTTCACCAAGCATTTTTTGTTCTTGGTCATAATGAATTAAAGCATCTAATATTTCATCAAGATCGCCTTCCATAACGCGATCTAATTTTTGAATTGTAAAACCAATTCTATGGTCGGTAACACGGTTTTGAGGATAATTATATGTTCTAATCTTTTCGCTTCTTTCACCAGTTCCAACTTTTAATTTTCTTTCACTACCAAATTTCGCCTCTTGTTCTTCTTGAAGTTTTGCATATATTTTTGCTCTTAACATTCGAAGACAAATTTCACGGTTTTGAATTTGTGATTTTTCAGTTTGGCATGAAACTATTACACCAGTAGGAATATGAGTCATACGAACAGCGGATTCAGTTTTGTTAACGTTTTGTCCCCCGGCACCTTGTGAACGATATGTATCAACTTGTATATCTTCCATCTTTAAATCAACATCAATATCTTCCATTTCTGGCATAACTAAAACTGTGGCTGTTGAAGTATGAATTCTTCCACTTGCTTCTGTCTTCGGAACACGTTGAACGCGGTGAGCACCACTTTCAAATTTTAATCTTGAATAAGCGCCATCACCTTTAATCATAAAAGACACTAATGAAAATCCGCCTGCTTCACAAATGTTTTCTTCAATCATTTGGATTTTCCAGCCTTTGTCTTCGGCGTATCTTACATACATTCTAAATAAGTCACCAGCAAAAATATTTCCTTCATCTCCACCAGCGGCGCCTCTAATTTCAACAATTATATTTTTGTCATCATTAGGATCTTTTGGAAGCAATAAAATTTTTGTTTCTTCTTCAAGTTTTGCTTCTTCTTCAAGCAAACGCTTATGTTCTTCTCTTCCAAATTGTGATATTTCTTCATCAGAATCACTAATCATAACTTCTGAGTCAGCAAGGTCGCTTTTGATTTTTAAATATTTTTCATAATTTGCGACTATTGGTTCAAGATTAGATCTCTCTTTTGATAAATCTTTAAACTTTTTAATGTCGCGTGTGATATTCTCATCACATAATTCTTTATCGATTTCATCGAGCCTTAGTTTTGTAACTTCAAGGCGTTTTAACATTGTCTCTTCCATAAGTGCCGAAATTATAACATATTAATCATTTATATTAAAGAGAGTAGTCCTAAAATTAAATTTATTTAAAATGTGGTTTTGTGCTTTTATGTATCTTATAAAAATAGTATAATTTCATTCGGTAAATATTTATGGCATACAAAGCACTTTATAGAACTTATAGACCACAAACTTTTGAAGAAGTAGCGGGTCAACAACATATCGTAAAAACTTTAAAAAACGCACTAGCAAATAACAAAATCGCACATGCTTATCTTTTCTGTGGACCAAGAGGAACAGGAAAGACAACAATGGCAAAATTATTTGCAAAAGCACTAAATTGTGAAGAAGGTCAAGGCCATCAATGCAATAAATGTTCAAATTGTATCGAAATCACTGAAGGAACTCATCCTGATGTTATTGAAATCGACGCCGCTAGTAATAATGGCGTAGAACAAGTTCGCGACCTCATCGATAAAGTTAACTATTTACCTTTAAAAGGAAAATATAAAGTCTACATTATTGATGAAGTCCACATGATGACCACAAATGCTTTTAATGCTTTACTAAAAACATTAGAAGAACCACCAGCACATGTCGTTTTCATTTTAGCGACTACTGAACCGCATAATATTCTTCCTACTATTATTTCTCGTTGCCAAAGATATGATTTTACAAAAGTTAGCGATGCAGATATATATGCAAGATTATCTGAAATACTTGATAAAGAAGGTATTACTTATGACAAAAAAAGCGTTGATGCTGTCATTTCGTTAGCGGATGGTGGGGTTCGTGATGCTTTGTCAATTCTTGATCAAGTTCTTGCTTATAGTGGCACTACGCTTAAAGAAGAAGGTGTTAATACTTTGTTTGGTTTAACTTCAACCAAAGAAAAAATCTCATTTATAAAAGCTATTTATAATGGCGATGTTTCAACTTGTTTAAATAGAATTAATTCATATTCAGAAGGCGGAATTGACTTAAAAAGACTTACAACTGATCTATTAGAAATCTTGAAAGATGTCTTAATTATTAAGAAAACTAGTGATGAAAATGAACTTACAGTTTTAAATGAGGTTGAAGCTGATGAATTAGCAAACATCCTTGATTTAAAATCCATCAATGAAATGATTAATGCATTTTTAAAAGCTCAATCCGATTACAAAACAGTTAATAATATTAAAACTATGTTCGAAGTCATTATACTTAGACTTTGCACGATGAGAGATATTCAAGAAACGCCAAACGTAGTAAGCAGTCCTGCTCCACAAAAAGTTGAAATAAAGGTTTTTGAAGAAAAACCACAAAGTAAAATTGTTGAAGCAAAACCTGCTAAGGTGGAAGAAAAAATTGCCGCTAAAAAACCGGTAATTGAAATTAAAAAAGAAGAAGAAAAGGCTCCCGAGCCACCAGATTGGTTATTCGATGACGATGATAAAAAAAGAATTGTTGAAGATGAAGGCGAAAAAATCTCAATCGATGATGAAACAATTGTTAAATTAATGGTCTTAGGCGATAAACAAGGTCGAAAAAATTTAGTAAATAGATGGAGCGAACTTGATTCATATCTTGGCCATCCAACATTCGGTGATATTATTGCGTTAATAAAAGATGGTAAGCCATATCTTGTGACAAAAGATGTTATCGTTCTTGAATATGATCTACAAAAATTAGCGGACAAACTTAATGTCAAACAAAATCAAAAAAATGCTTCTGAAGTATTCACACATATGTTAGGAAAAAATGTATTTGTTTACGCTTTATCAAGAAACGAAACTGTTAGACTTTTCCAAGCATATAATAACTTAAAACAAATATCAAAATTGCCTAAGGCAAATGAAATAAAAATTGATTTAAAGGAGTTTAAATAATATGAACATGCAACAAATGCTTATGCAAGCACAAAAAATGCAAAGAGAACTTCAAAAAGCTCAAAATGCATTAAAAGAAAAAGAATTCAGCGTTTCTAAAGGTGGCGCAGTTACTGTAATTTTAACAGGCGACAAAAAAGTAAAATCTGTAGACATCGATAAAGATGCTTTATCAGAAGAAAATAAAGAAATGATTGAAGAAATGATCTCTCTTGCTATCAATGAAGCAATTGACGAAATTGAAAAAGAAAGCGAAAAGATTAATGAATCAATCACTGGTCGCGCTGGGGGATTATTTTAAATAAATGAAAACACTCAAAAGCATTGAAAACTTAATTGATGCTTTTCATAAGCTTCCAGGAGTGGGTTTAAAATCCGCTGAAAGAATGGCTTATAGTGTTTTAAAAATGGGTAGCGAAGACGTAAATGATTTTGCTAAATCTCTTTTAGACGTTAAAAACAATATTCACCACTGCAAAAAATGTGGAAATTACACTGAAAATGAATATTGCGAATATTGCGAAGACGAAAATAGAGATAAACAAACAATTATTGTTGTTTCAAATGCGCTTGATATAAATGGTTTTGAAAAAATCGGAACATATAAAGGTCTATATCATGTATTAGGCGGAACTTTATCAGCGATGAATGGAGTTGGAATTGAAGACTTAAATATTTCTTCTTTAATGAAAAGAATAGATGATGACCAAGTTAAAGAAATTATTCTTGCAACAAATCCAACAATCGATGGAGAGACCACTGCTTTATATCTAGCGAAATTATTAGAAAATAAAAATGTTAATGTTTCTAGACTAGCCTATGGTCTTCCTATGGGCGGGCACTTAGAATATGCTGATTCATTAACGCTTTCTAAAGCACTTGAAGGAAGAAAGAAAATTTAAGAGGATATTTATATGTTTGTTACAATTGAAGGCCCTGAAGGATCAGGAAAAAGTAGCGTTACAAAGAAAGTAACTGAACTATTAGAAAAAGATGGCGAACACGTTGTTTTAACCCGCGAACCAGGTGGAACACCTATCGCAGAAGAAATCCGTAACGTCATTTTAGACAAGAAAAATGTTGCTATGGATCCAATGACAGAAGCACTACTTTATGCCGCTGCAAGAAGACAACATTTAGTGGAAAAAGTGTGGCCATTATCAAAAGAAGGCAAGATTGTTATTTCAGATAGATTTATCGATTCTTCACTTGCTTATCAAGGTGGCGCAAGAGGATTAGGAATAGATAAAATTCTTTCCTTAAATATGTATGCCACAGATGGTTATTTTCCAGATTTAACACTCCTTTTTGATATCGACCCTGAAATCGGTTTAGCCCGAATTGCCGCTAATGCGAATAGAGAAGTTAATCGCCTTGATTTAGAAAAACTTGATTTTCACAAAAAAGTCCGCAAAACCTTTTTAGATTTAGCAAAAAGATTCCCTGATAGATATGTAATTTTAGATGCTTCGAAACCATTTGATGAAGTAGTTTTAGACGCATATCACGCTATTAAAGAACGTTTATCACAATGCAAATAGAACAATATTTAAAAAGATATCAACCAATAATATATAAAACATTTTCTAATGCTATTAAAAATAAGCATCTTTCTCATGCATATTTATTGTCTGGAAGTAATGGAATGCCATTAAAAGAAACTGCCTTATTTTTAGCCAAATCAATTCTTTGTGATAATCCTTCACCACTTGCTTGTGATAATTGTGTTACTTGCTTAAGAATTAATGATGGCAATTATCCTGATGTAATGATTTTCGATGGAGCAAATAACAAAATCAAAAAAGGTGACATTGAGAAAATCATGACCAATTTTGATAAAACATCATTAGAAGATAAAGGAATAATGATTTATATTTTAAATCTTGTAGAAACAATGACGCCTGTCGCTGTTAACTCATTGTTAAAATTCTTGGAAGAACCTGGCAAAAATATTTATGCTTTTTTGACAACAGAAAATGAATCAAAAGTTCTTCCAACAATTTTATCAAGAACTCAAATATTAAGATTTAGAAGCGTTCCAAAAAATGAAATACTTATTGATGCTATAAACGAAGGAGTTGACCTAGAGGATGCAGAAATGCTTTGTTCATTTTATAGCGATGGGAAATCAATAAAAGAAATGAGCGAATCAGATTTATATAAAAACGTAAAAAGCGCTTTAGATGAGCAATTAGACGCCCTTATAAAAAGTAATGATGAGGCAATTTATGTTTGTGAAAGAAGAATTATTCCTCAAATTAAAAATAATGAAGCTGCGCGATTATATATAAAGATGTTAGGAATTGTATTCCAAGATTTACTAAATAAGAAGGTTAATGGGAATATAATATTGACTACATATGATAATATATTAAATGAGTTATTAACTCGTTTAAAACACATTGATAGAAGCTTGTTTGTGGTTATGTCATCAATATCGAAACTAGATTTGAATATTAACATCCCACTACTTCTAGATCACATCATATATGAAATAACAAAGGAGGATGAAAATGGAAAATAAATATTATGCTGGTATAAAATTTTCTAGCACTGGCAAAACATATTTTTTCTCTACTGACATACCTAATTTAAAAATTGGCGACAAGGTTGTTGCAGAATCTATTAGAGGAATGCAAGTTGGAGAAATATTTTTAGAATCCACTCCAATAAGTAAATATAAAAATAATCTCGAATTAAAACCAATAATTCGTTTAGCTAATAAAGATGATTTATTAATATATGAAGCTAATAAAAAACGCAGTCAAGAAGCTATGGTAATAGCGATGCAGGAAATTAATAAATTAGGTCTTGAAATGCGCCCTATTGACGCTGAATATTCTCTTGATGGTAGCAAATTAACAATCGCTTATGTTGCTGATGATAGAGTAGATTTCCGCGATTTGCTCAAGGTTTTAGCGGCCGAATTCCACTGTCGCATCGAACTTAGACAAGTTGGTTCTAGAGACAAGGCTAAAATGGTTGGAGGAATTGGAATATGCGGTCTTCCACTTTGCTGTTCAACATTCTTAACATCTATGGAAGGAATATCAATAAATCGCGCTAAAAACCAAATGCTTTCATTAAATATTCCGAAACTAAGTGGTCACTGTGGCAAATTAATATGCTGTCTATTATATGAAGATGATGCATATACAAGTTTGAAAAAAGATTTCCCACATATTGGTGATATTTATAAAAAAGATGACATTGTTTATAAGGTTACAGGAATGAATCTTTTATCAAGAACAATAAAACTTGAAAATGACGAAGAAGATATCATTTTTGTTTCTCTTGATGATCTTAAAAACTTTAGACAAGATAAAAAGAAATATGAGAAGCCAAAATTTCAACGACAATAAACCACTTCTATATTTAGTGCCAACTCCAATTGGAAATTTGGACGAATTTTCTTCGCGCGCTCTTGACATAATTAAAGACGCTGATTTAATTGCTTGTGAAGACACAAGAATGACTTTAAAGTTACTTGGTTTTTTTAACATCACAAAACCTGTAATTTCTATTAGAGAACATAACGAAGTAAGCGAAGCAGAAAATATTATTCCTAGAATTAAGAATGGCATTAAAGTAGTTTATATGTCTGATGCTGGATATCCTTGCATTTCCGATCCAGGCGCAAAGCTAGTTGCTTTAGCGCTTCAAAATGATATTAATGTTTCATGCATAAGCGGTCCTAATGCCGCTCTTAATGCATTAGTGTGCTCCGGTATCTCGTGCGATCATTTTTATTTCCATGGTTTTCTTGATGCAAGAGACAAAGCAAGAAAAGATGAATTAAGAGAACTCAAAAACAAAAAAGAAACACTCATATTTTATGAATCTCCTCATAGAATTAGCAAAACTCTCCAAGATATGTATCTCATTTTTGGCGCAAGAAAGGCTTGTTTAGCGCGAGAATTAACTAAAAAACACGAAGAATTTATTCGCATGAATTTAAAAGAATTAAGCGAAATTGATCCATCAACATTGATTGGTGAAATGGTCATTGTTGTTGAAGGCAATAATGAAGAAAATCAAATTGAATTCAATAATGAAGAAATCATTAATATGATTGATAAATTAACAAAGAATGGGATGTCCGCTAAAGACGCAATCAAAGAAGTAAGCACATTGACAAAACTAAATAAAAATTATATTTATAAAATTTATCATTTAAATTGATAATTTCTAATTATTCAAGATAAAAAACAGGATTGTTTTTCAAGCCAAGTCTATCATTCAAAAACTTATATTTTTCACTTTCTTTTCCTTTAAAAGATTGCATCATACCGTCGTCTTTAACTGGCTTTTGTACAACACAAACAGCATAAAAATGAATTTTGTCTATTTTATCATCGGTTGCAAGTATTTCTTTCATAGTATCAATAGGACACGGCAAATCGTTTTGTAGTTGATTTATTCTTTCTTTGAAGCAAAGACCCGAGCTTGTTCCAACATCTAAAAAAGCATTCCAATCGAAGAATTCTTTCCAACAATATATTGTGAAAATTCCTTTACCAGAAGTGCTTGTGTATTTATAGTATTGCGAATAATCGTATTGCTTTTGATTATTACATCCCGACAATGAAATTAACAAAGCTAATAAATGTAGCATTTAAATCTTTTTTTCATTTTCTATGCCTCCCTATATTGTTGCGTTTGTAAGATCTACCACAAAAATCGTGCTAATCATTGCCGTTTTTATTATTTTGACCCATTTTTGTTAATAAATTATTTCAGAAATCTTATTACAAATAGGAATACAATATACATCTTTTTATATTTAGTTGGTCATACAAAAAAGCATATTTGTTTTCGTTTTCATTTGACCAAAATAAAGTAGCATCGCTATTCACTGGCTTCGTTGTATAAACAACAAGGTATTCTTGATTAGGATTTTTTTCTAAATTCGAGCCTATTATAATTTTCATAGTTTCTATTTTACAAGGAAGCTTGTTTTGAAGTATTTCGATATCTTTGTAATAAAAATTCATTGACGAATTGCCTTGAATTAAACATGAATACCAATCAAAATATTCTTTCCAACAAAAAACCATTATAATAGGTTCGCCTGTAACATTGCCATATTCATAATATGATGAATAATCATATTCTTTCTTATTATTGCCGCAACTAAAAAGAAATAATGAAAGCGAAAGAAATGTTAAAAGTTTGAATTTCTTTTTCATATTGAATATTTATAATTTATGAAAACAAATAAAGATAAACTTCTTAAAAGTCGTTTATGTTTCATTTATTCTTTCTCCTAATTAAATTATAAATGATATTTTGTAAAATAGGAAATGCGTTTTATTGTTTAAAACATTGTGCAAATTTTTAAGTTTTATTTATTTAAAGAGTTTTACTTTTAGAAAATTCTTCTCTTCTTTTCTTATTATCAATTACTTCTTTAGTAATAATGATACTCCCTAATCCAACAAATGAAATAATACTCATTAAAAGTCCTTTATCGATATTTGGTGTCTGATAACACATAAAGTATGATATTTTCCCTTTAGGAGCAATAAAGCCTGCGAAACCACCTTGCGCATTATATACTTTAAGTTGTTGCTTATTTCCTTGTTCATCTGTTGCGTATACTTTCCAACCACCTGTATATGCGAGTTGAGTTACAACAAATCTGTTTGAAGAATAATCGGTTTCAAAAGTAAATTGATTAACATTATATTTAACATTTTTCAATCCGTTATCAATTGCTTTTTGATATCTAGCAACACATTGTTCAAAAGGCTCATAATAAAAATCAATATAATCGGTTTTAAAATCATCACCATCAACACATACAATGATTCTTTTAACTTTTTCTTTGGAATATAACCCATGCATGCTTTTACCGCTGCTACGCGACGAATTGCGACCATTATCAAAAGTTATAACTTTACTATTACCATTACTATCTTCACCTATTAAATATATTGTTGCGGAATAATTTGTTCCACTTGATTGTATTACAGGATAATCAAACATATAATAAGAGCCCATTTCTCCAAGAGGATAATAAGAATCGCCTTCTTTAGGTTCAAATACCAATTGAAATCTATTTATTGGGGAAGTTGTACTATATCGATCAACAATATTTGAAGCTTTAATATCTCTATCAGGATCAAGAGGATCAAAATATTTCCCATCTTCATTAGCGTATATATTCACAAATCTTTGATTGTATTTTATGGCCTCAGTTGAACTTGAAACATTTTTAATAATGTTAAAATCTTCGTTATATTTTCCTTCTATTTCAATTGCGTCCTCATTATTTAAAATAGCCCCTTTAAAATATGCTTCTTCGTTTCTGATGACATATCGGCTACCAGAATAATATGGATAGAAAGAGTTATAAACTGAATCAGAACATTCATTCTTATAATAAATTGTGTCATAGGATGTGCCTAAATTGATTTGATATTTATTTTTATATACGCGATATCCATCATTATCATTTTCATCATCGATTCTTTCATAACCAAGCGGAATGTTAGGATCAAATGTAATTGGCTTTCTTTTCCCGTTTTCGTCAGTGTAATAAAAAGTAGTATCAGATTCTTTGACAATATAATATTTAACACCTAAAAATTCATCTAAATTTGTTCTTTTACTAAATGCTGTTCCAGACCATGATGTATCATTCATCATTATTTGTGAGAATCTTAAGAAATCATCTAAATTATTGTTATAGAAAGAATGGAAAGTTGAAACACCATTAAAGTTTTCAAGCATTCCGATATTATTATTTCCTTCATAAGCGCGTGAGGATTGAATTCTAAAATATGAATCATCGCTATTATTAATATTTTTGATAATTTCATTTTCTGTTGGAATGTAATTATAACCGCCTCCAACGCTTGTATTAATACTTTGTAGAGAGTGGATATTAGCCACTAAAGTGCCAACAACGATAATTTCACCAATTAAAAATGAATTAACAATTGTAGGCAGGTTTTTCTTTTTCCAAAAGCCCGCAAACAAACCAGTTTCTAGAATTGTTAAAGCTAGTTCATATATAACAACAAATATGACATAACCAATTTCATCAAAATATTTATAATCAGTAATAATATGTGTTGCCAGGAAATATGTAGCGACCATAAGTGTAAACGCAGTTGCGCCGCTTATAACAACAACAGCTGGAGGGATTTCATCTCGATGATCAAAATTTAATGCAATATACACTAATGCACATACAGGCACAACAAGTTCCCATCTTCCATATGCTGTGACAAATGCTCCGCATAAGAAATAAAAGAATGGTATAAACAAACAAGCGATTAGTATTATCATCGCTATAAAATGAGATATTTTTTTGTTTTTAAATGACCTATAGATAGAACATCCAAGAAGAATAATACAAGGAGTATAAATAAAGATGCTACTTCCTGTATTTTCAAAATATTTGTAATGCATAATATTTGTAAATCTATCAGATATTGGAGGATAAAAATAACTAGCCATTGGGAACGCAAATGAAAAATAATAATCTTCATAAGCGGAACCATAATTAGTTATATTAGGGCTCCAACATGTAAAAAATATTTTGAAAAATTGAGCATAGTCACCATCTTTTAAACAATCAGTTATTACTGTTAAATATTTTGAATCACTTGCCCTATTAATTGAAAAAGAACTAAGCACTGCAGGGAAAACACAAAACATTGAAAGTCCGATTCCAAATAAGAAACCAAGGAAACCATATACAAATACCAACACATTGTCTTTCGCATTTCTTTCCTTAATAGTTTGGAAATATCTAAATCCGGCATAGAAAACGCCAAAAACTCCCATCGTTAATAAGAAGAAATAATTTGATATTCCAAGGAAAAAGAAACCAAGACTAACATATAATATTTTCTTTTCTTTAATAACCTTCTCAATTCCAAAAAGTATCAAAGGTAGGAAAGTCATAACTTCGTAGAACGGATTAAACCAAAGATAATATGCCATCCAACCTGTAAAAACATAAGCGATTGAAAATATTCTTGATGTTTTTTCACTTGTTCCAAAATATTTTAAATAAATTCTAAATAATATAGCTCCCACTACTAATCTAGCGATAGATATAAGCGCCATCATATGAGGAATGAAGTCTCGTGGAACAAATAAAATAGGAAAAGTAAATGGGGAGAACAAACCGTAATATGTATTCGCGTGAACGTTGTCTGCACCTAAAAATGTATTTGAATCATAAAACGGAAATTGGCCTGTTTTAAAAAATGTCCACCAATCATCATAAAAATCATAATAGGCTTGATATGCTTGTTGAGCGAAATCACCACTAAAAGGAGTAGTAAATTTTTGCGTTATTAAGGCATAACCAAAAAAGCAAAAACCAATTCCAATTAATAATAAAACGTAATAAAAAAGCGAATGTTTATCTTTTAAAAAGGCAAATCTTTTAGATAAAGCCATTTTAAATTCATAATTCTTATTCAATGTTTCCGCCATCGCTTATTTATAATATCACATTAAAAAATATAATAATATTTTAGTATATAAATTTGAATGTTAAATAATTGAAAATGTTAACACAAATTCTTGTCAAAGATTCAATTTTGTTTAATGAATCAATTTAAATTAGATTTCGATATTTATAATTTTTCAGGAGATTCCTCTTCCACAAGTGATGGACCAACGAAATCATCAACAGGAAGAGTAAAAACAATACCTTGTCCTTTTGTATCAAGACCAGCTTCTTTATAAATAGCGGATACAATTTCATCTTTTTGGTCTTTTTCAACAATAATGAAGACTATTTCTTTTTCAGGTGTGATTGTAATACCAAAGAATTTTTCTATATCGCTATTGCCAGTTCCTTTTGCGTGAAAAATTGTTCCACCTCTAGCGCCAGCATTTTTCGCCGCATACATTACAAGATCGCTGAAACCATCATTGATGATACAAACAATTAATTCATTTTTATTATTATTTTCTTTATTCATCTTTTTTACCCTTTTTTTCAACCTTTCTTGTATTTGATAAGAATTTATATACGCTTACACCGGCTACACTTGTTAATCTAATGCTGAAAGCAATACCTTTTGCAACTGTTGATGTTGTGAATCTTGTCTTCATTTTTTCTTTAAATTCTTCAACTTTATCTTCTTGGAGGAATGTGAAGATAATTTGTTTTTTAGGACCAGATAATTGTGATTCTCTTTGATACGTTCCTTCACCATTTGTAATAAAGTTCATCGCAGAATCGAGTTCATTTAATACTTTTATTATTCCATTTGCTTGTCCATAAGGAACAATAATAACAAACATTTTTAAAGGCTTTATAACATATTCCTTATCAAAAGGAGTGTTAGGTTTTTTATTCGCTTCTTTTTCAGCTTTTCTAGTTTTAATGCTCATAATTTTACCTCACCCTTAAAAATGAATGATTTGATCATCAAACTCTTCTTTAATTCTTGAACGAGCGATGCGAAGTTGATTGGCGCTTTTAAGAGTTGCAAATAATCCAATAAATTGAATTGAAATTAATGGCATCATAGCGACAACCGCGATCGTTCCAAATGCGTCTGTCATAATTGCGCTTTCCCCACGTAGTGCATAGCACGCTCCAATAGCGTAAGGCAAAATGAATGTTGAGTTCATTGGACCTGATACAACTCCACCTGAGTCAAAGGCAATTGCAAAATAAATATTCGGAACAAAAAATGAAAGAAGGAATGCAATTATATATCCTGGAACAATGATATAAGCAAGTGGGAAAACATCACCACCGATAGAAACTCTAATCATTGATATTCCAATTGCTAAACCATTGCTAATCGCAAGAGCGGCAAAAACAGCGTTTTTATGAACAGCACCGTTGCTAACGTTTTCAATTTGATCAGTTAATACGTGAACAGCCGGTTCCGCGAATACTGCAGCAATTCCAAGAATAACGCCAATTAATACAAGTATTGGAGTGTTATTAGCAAATTCCATACCAAGTTTTTGACCAATTGGTAAAAATCCTGCTTCTACTGCGCCTAAGAAAAGAACCAAACCAACATAAGTAATAGCGACACCGATAATGATTTCAACTAATTTCTTTCTTGGCAATTTTAAAACAATAAAGTTATAAACAATAAAGAAAATAAGAATTGGTGATAAAGCGATTAAAACATTTATAAATGCACCATTATTACCTTCATGAGGGAAAAACCCATTACATATATGTGGGAAAATATCATCCATTGAAGTAATAACATTTTGATTAAATGTATATGTAACATCTTTTAAAAGTAATGAAATAATCATTACAACTAAAATAGGACCAATTGATGAAAAAGCAACTAAGCCAAATGAGTCGGAGTTTTTGTTTCCACCTTTACTCGCGGCAATACCAATACCTAGTGCAAGAATAAAAGGAACTGTAATAGGTCCTGTTGTTACTCCACCTGAATCAAGAGATAAAGGAAGTAAAGATTTATCAACAAGTAAGGCAAGCGCGAAAAGAAGTCCGTAGAACGCTAAAAGCCACATCTTTAAGGACTTACCAAATAATATTCTTAAAGCTCCTATAACCAAAAATATTCCAACACCGACGCCGATAGATATGATTAATACCCATTTATTAATAGGGACTTGTTCCGCTAAAACAGCTAAATCTGGCTCAGCTATTGTAACAAATGCACCAACAAGGAAAAATACGACAACAAGAAGAACCATACTTTGCTTCTTAGTAATTGAAGATCCAAGATATTCTCCAATTTTAGACATTGATTTTTCACTACCAATGCTAAATAACCACATACCAATAATAATTAAGAATGAACTAATTAAAAATATTAACCCTTCTTGTGGTTCAAGATATTTTGTTGAAGGATTAAAAACACCAATTAAATAAATTACTAAAACAACCGCCATAACAGGTAGCGTTGAGAGCAACGATTCTTTAAGTTTTTTTAATAATTCAATAATCATATTCTTTGATTATTATAAAGTGAAAAAATCATTTAGTTCAATAACAAAAACAATAAATATTTTTAAGGCGTTTATTAAACTTGATGCAACGATTAAATTTTATAATTTTATTATTTATTTT
>JBNMLE010000019.1:0-17625 GCA_050874705.1 Bacilli bacterium | reverse complement strand
TAATTATAAATATTACATCCTAAAAAAGTGAATTTCTCATCACCACTTTCAGCAATAGATTTGTTATGTTTAATGATTTCTGTTCCCCAATCAAATTCATGGTTTCCTAACGCTATTGCGTCAAAGCCAATTTCTTTAAAAGCTTTTGTTAATAACTCACCTTTGTTTTGACCGCTATCATAAGTGTCTTGCCAAAGGTCTCCAGCATTAAGGAAAATTGTTCCATCTTCGTTATTTGATTTTTGTTTATTTAAATAAGTTGATAATCTACTTATACCACCTTCATAAATTGTAGACCCATTAGATGTAGTAGATGTTTGAGGCGATATTCTTCCATGAAAATCATTCACATAATATAAATCTAATTTAGAAACCTTATCACCTGTTAACTCACTACTAGAGGAAGATGAAGAAGAAATAGATGATCCACTAGTTAAACTAGATGATATTTCAGTATCACTATTACTTATAGATGTTGTACTCGTATCAGTGGAACTTGTTGAGATATTTGAACTACTAGATGATTGATTAAAATCACATCCTGTTAGTGACAACAATATTAAGGGTAAAATTAAAAAGCATTTATTTTTCATAACATAATTGTCGCATTTTAATCTCAATCAATAAATAAATTTATTTACTAAATTAATATTTTTAAAACCAATAGTGTTTTTTAGCGATAAATTTCTTTTAAAAATTTTGTATAAATATCTAAAAATTGTTTTTGTGTAGATTCGACAATTATATATAAACTGTAACTTTTGTCGAGTCTATGAAACCGCAAATAAAAAAGGAGCCATATTTCTATAACTCCTTAATGAATAATATTATTCAACAGCGATTAAATATTTATATACGGCTTGTCCACCATCGATAGCGCCTATCTCAAGATATGGATATTTAGCTTTAACTGCTTCGACATTTTTAATCTTTTCTTCTTCAGTTATTCCATCACCATAGATGAGAGTAAGAACTTCTTTATTTTCAATATCTGGAATCTTTTTAAGAACTTCCACTACAATGCGGTTTTTCATTCTGCTGCTAACAGCCATCTTACCATTAATAATTCCTATATGATCACCTTTCATAATAGAAACACCTTGGACTTTTGTTGTTCTTATAGCGGTAGTAATTTCCGCTGAGACGACATGTTTAATAGCTTCATTGAAGTTTCCAATGATAATTGTTAGGTCGTCGCTTGAATAATCAAGCATTGTAAGAGCGCTATAGCATTGTGGAATAGAGAAGCATGGTAATACAACTACCTTTGCTCCTTTATATAATTTAGCGGCTTGTTCAGCGGCCATAATAATGTTCTTATTATTTGGGAACACAATAATGTTATCAGCGTCAAGAGACTTAAATGCTTTAATAAAGTCTTCAGTTGATGGGTTCATTGTTTGATTACCACTTACGACATAATCAACACCAAATTCTTTAAATTGATCAACGATTCCTTTTCCTTGAGCAACCGCGACAATCGCGTATTTTTTATGTTCGACTTTACGTTTTTCTTCTCTATCTTCTTCAGACATATTTTCATTATGTTGCAAAGCCATATTCTCAACTTTTATTGTTAAGAATTCACCATATTTACGCATCTTATGCAAGACGATTCCTGGTTCTTTTGTATGAACATGAACTTTAACGATATCGCCATCTTTTAAAGCCACGATTGAATCACCTTGGATATCATCACCGTTTAATACATCAATAACTGTTTGAACATCAAATTTATCGACATCAACTTTTGATTTTTGTAGACGCATAATAAATTCAGTGCAATAACCGAATTGAAGTACATCATCGCTTGTAAAAGCATCAAAGTCTATTGGAGCTTCATTAGATTTTTCTTCTTCATTTTTAGAAAGTTCGGCTTCAATTTTTTCTCCATCGAGATATTTGACCATGCCTTTAACGATGTAAACATATCCACATCCACCTGAATCAATAACATCAGCTTCTTTTAAAACAGGTAATAAGTTTTTAGTATTTTTAAGAGTCTTAACAGCTTGTTTTAAATGGAATTCAAAGAATTCGTTAATTGTTGAATTTGCATCGATATTCTTTGATGCATATTCCACTGCTTCTCTAAAGACAGTAAGAATTGTTCCTTCAACAGGAGTAACAACTGCTCCATATGCTTGTTTAACGCCTGTTTTATAAGCTTCAGCAAGTTCAACAGCGTTAACTTCAACTTTTCCATCAAGACCTTTGCAAATTCCACGGAAAATTTGAGAAAGAATAACGCCTGAGTTTCCTCTAGCGGATAAAAGCATACCTTTTGAAACGAGTTTTCCAACTTCGCCAACTGGCATATCTTTTGCATTTTCACTTGCTTTAACGCCGCCTTCAATGGTGCGGGACATATTAGTTCCAGTATCACCATCAGGAACTGGGAAAACATTTAAAGAATCGACTTCTTCATAATTAGCTCTTAAATTAAGAGCGCCATTTTTAACAAGTTCAGCGAATTGCTCACCGCTTAATTTTTTAAGTATCATCTTATCTAGCGAGTGCTTCGCCCTCAACAGTTACTTCTTTTCCGTAATAATAAATACCGAATGTTCCAGGTCCAGTTGATGCACCAATGATTGGTCCTAATGTCATAACTTTAATTTCTTTAAATGGAACAAGTTCTTTAATCTTATTGACCATCATATCGACATCTTCTTGTTTTGCATCAGCAGAAAGAACATAGCATATTTGATTTTCAGGATTAATGACTGTATCTTTAATAATTTCAGCGCATCTTTGAATAGCATTTCTTCTTCCTTTTGCTTTTTCAATCGCGTGGTTCATACCAGCTTTATCAGAAATAAGAATTGGTTTTACACCGAAAATATTTCCAAAGAATGCAGATGTAGCACTTACACGACCCGCTCTTTTAAGGTATTCAAGAGATTCAACTGTAGCAACTTGGTTATAGCAAAGTTTTGTTTTTTCAAGTTCTTCAGCAATTTCATCCATTGATTTGCCTTCATCACGCATATCAGCGGCGTGAAGAAGCATCATTCCTTGACCCATACATGAAATAAGTGAATCAACGATAACAATTCTTCTATCAGGATATTGTTTTGAATATTTATTTCTAACAAGTCTTTCGGCTAATTTAATGGAAGCGGATAATCCTGATGAACAGGCGATATAAAGAATATCTTCACCTTTTTCAAGATGTCTTCCAAATACTTCGTCATATTCTTGTTCAGTTACTTGTGAAGTAATAAGACGGATACCATCACGCATTAAATCATAATATTGTTTTGGACTTAATACTTCCCAATCAAGTGAAGCATAAATTTCGTGTGGTTTTTTGTCCTTATCGGTCCAGTTGACCATCATTCTGGCGTAATCGATATTGCGTTCTTTTCTCATCTCAGGAGTAAGATCACATGTTGAATCGCCAATAATTGCAAATTTTGACATATTAAATTTGTCCTTTCATTAATAAATCTAAAAACACTATACTTTTTAAGAAAAAATATAACAATAGACAATAATTAACATTTGCTAATTAATGTGCATATTTGATAAAATGCCTATTATGAACAAAGACTTAAGAATTATTAAAACTGAAACAGCGATTGAAAATGCTTTTCTTGAACTTATTGAAGAGAAAGGTTTTGCAAATGTCCAAATAATGGAAATTGCTAAACGCGCATATGTTAATAGAAACACTATTTATCTTAGATATGGCGCTAAAGAAGATATCATCACCGCTATATTAAATAAATCATATAACAGAATATTAAATGACTTAGATATTGAAAAACTAAAAAAGACTAAATTCATTAGAAGAGAAATAGAAAAAATGTTTGTTACATTACTTACAAGTCTTTATAGCGAAATTGAGTTATATCGCATTGTTTTAACAGATCCGAACTTATCTGGATATATTGATAAAATAGTCAAAAAAACAAGAACAATGATGTTTAATGGAATAAAAGAAAACAAGAATAATGAAATTATTATTAATTATATTCTCAATGGTGTGTATGGTATAATCCGTTTATGGATAATATATGACACAGGAACAATTGAAGAAAACGCAAATGTTCTTTCATATCTTGTTTACGCTAATATGAGAAGGATATCACTAAGATAATATGAATAAACAAAATAACCCACTCTCACTAAGAGAACCTTTAATTGCTATTTCAGTAGGAATAATTATGTTAATTTTTGGAATGATTTTTGATTTCCAAATATCAAGCGCAATCTATGATCCAATTAATACATCATTTTTTGGAATTATAATGTCTGGAATATGCGAACTTCCTGTATGTTTTGCTTTAGCGCTTGGTGGTTCTTTACTAATAATAGGAAGAAATAAAGAAAATAAAACATATGTAGTTTTATCGTTCATATTTGGAATTATCGCCATGGTTGTTGGGGCTTATTATGTTTATGATACATTTTTAGATATAGCTAAATTCTCATCGACACAAAACTATGAATTATTAATTAGAATATTAGGCATTGTTTTTGCTTTATTATTTGTTGGTGTAACAGTACTATTATCGTTCAAGTTTACAAAGAATTATGAGGACAAAAAGAAACTATTTATATGTGGCTTTTATTTACTTATTATTGTGTGCCTTGTCGCGGCACTAGCAACAGGATTTAAATATCTTTGGTCTAGGCCTCGCCCAAGATATATATTTATTGAAGAAAATCCAGAAGATTTGTTTCATCCATTGTGGATACTAAATCCATTTAAAGCTCTTAAAGATGGCGATAATTTCAAATCATTCCCAAGTGGACATACCACATATGCATCCTTAGAAATGTTTGTTTTACCATTGCTAGGATTTTTATTTAATAAAGATAAGAAAATAAATATTATCTTATTCTACATTGGACTATTATGGGCTCTTCTAGCAGCTTTATCTCGCATTGTAGCAGGTGCGCATTTCCTAAGTGATGTATCATTTGGGTTAATAATTACATCTTGTTCAACATTGCTTATTAATAAAATAATGTTTAGAAAAAATGACTAGTAACTCTCTAGTCCTTTTTTAATGATTTCCCAATATTTATTTGTGTCTATATCAATTGCTACAAAAGAATTAGGTTTTCTATTTAAATAATTAAATTGATCACAATTTGTTCTTCCATATGATGGACCACCACTGATATCAATTTCTGTATTCATTTCTTTTAATGAGACAACGCTTGGATCAATTAGATATGCAATTGTAACTGGATCGTGAAGAGGAGCGCCAACAAAGCCAAATACATCTTTTTGATTATCAATAAATACTTTCATTAAGTCACAAAAAAGAATTGAAGCTTTATTATTAATCTTTTTAAAGTTTTCAAGCATCGAATAAGTTAATTTTACTTTTCTAGTGACATCAAGTCCCATCATTTTGATGATTAGGCCACTTTTAAAGACTATATCCGCTGCTTCAGGATCAACAAATATATTGAATTCTGCCGCGGGAGTAACATTTCCATATCCTATTGATCCACCCATTAAAACAACTTCTTCAATATGACTTTTCACTTCAGGATATTTTATTAAAAGTGTTGCAATATTAGTTAATGGTCCAGTTGGAACAAGAGTTACTTTTTCATTCTCAAGTAAAAGTTTCTTCATTAATTCAACCGCAGATAATTTATCAAATTGTTTAATTAATTTTGGAAAAGTAAAACCATCTAGTCCACTTTCACCATGAATTTTAGGACATGTTTCAAGTTTCTTTTTTAAAGGATGAGTTTCTCCAAGAGCTACTGGAATATCTTTATTAAAATATTGCACTAAATTAAGTGCGTTTCTTCCTGTTTTTTCTAATGTTTGGTTTCCCGCTTCCACTGATAAGGCGAGTAAATCAAGTTTATCGCTACTTAAAGCAAGCATAATTGCCACTGCATCATCATGTCCTGGATCACAATCTAATATTATTTTTCGCTTATCCATTATCTTTTCCTCTTATAATATATTAAAGGAAAAATTATGAACAAAATAGATTATTCAAATTCAATAACTAACTTATCAAATTCAATACTAAAACATTTTGGAGTTACCCCATTTCATAAAAGCATTCCAGAAATTGATGAAAAACTTAAAAATAAAAAGAAAATCGTTGTCTTTTTATTTGATGCAATGGGGAAAAGCGTGTTAGAAAAACACCTTGATAGTGATTCATTTTTTAGAACTCATATTATTAAAAATATAACTAGCACTATTCCTCCCACTACTGTTGCATCAACAACATCATTTTTAAGTGGCAAATTTCCAATTGAAACAGGATGGCTTGGTTGGACATTATATTTTAATGAAATAGATAAAAACGTTAACGTTTTCCCTAATATTGATGATGATACTGGGGAACATATTCCAGGCGAACATATTATGAATAAAGTGTGTTCATATAAAAATATTGCTACTCTTATTAATGAGAAAAACAATAAAGAAATAGCTCATCTAGTATATGGATATCCAGTTGATAAAAATAATAGAAAAGTCCGCAAACTGAAGAGTTTTATTAAATATGCATATAAAGTAGCAAATGAAAATGAAGAATCATTTACATATGCATATTGGGTTAATCCTGATGGACTAATGCATGGAAGAGGCGTAACTGATAAAAAAGTCCATAAAAATATATTAAAAATACAAAAATATATTCAAAGATATTCTTCAAAAAATAAAGATGTAGCAACATTAATTATCGCTGACCATGGAATGATCGATGTTAATTTTCTAGATATGGGTGAACATCCTGATTTAATAAATACTTTAAAAAGAAATACATCTATAGAAAAAAGAACGATGAATTTCTTTATTAAAGATGGACAAAAAGATGAATTTGAAAAATTATTTAACAAATACTACGGTCAATATTACACATTATTAAGCAAAGAAAAAGCTTTAAAGATGAATTTATTTGGTGAAGGTGAACATCATAAAAAATCATTAGAATTTATTGGTGATTATATAGGCCTTGCTAATTCAAATGTTTCTTTACAAATTAAAAAACAAAAAGATGAGAAACATCCTTTTGTATTTAAAGCTCATCACGCAGGTAATACACTTGATGAGATGCTGATATCTGTAATTGGAATTAATTTATAATTATTCTTTTTTAATCTTGTCCCAATATTCTTTAAACATTAATTCGTTTTTATTATCTTGTGGGACATAATATTTTGTAGTCTTAATATCATCTGGAAGATATTGTTGTTTTACATAATGATTTTTATAATCATGTGGATATTTATAATGTTGTCCTTTTATTTTGGCGTCTTTGCCATCAAAATGGGTGTTTTGGAGCTGTCTAGGAACATTAACACCTTTACCCATATTAATATCGCTTAATGCTGAAGAATACGCTAAATAAGATGAATTAGATTTAGGAGCGTTAGCGATTAAAAGTGTTGCGTTAGATAAAGGAAGTCTAGCCTCAGGCATTCCAAGTTGAAGAGCACTATCAACGCACGCTTTTATAATAGGAATAAGTTGAGGATAAGCAAGACCTACATCCTCATTAACTGAACATAAAAGTCTTCTCGAAGCAGCGATTAAATCTCCACCTTCAAGTAATTTTGCAAGATAAAATATTGCTGCATCAGGGTCAGAACCTCTTAAAGATTTCATAAACGCTGACAATGTATCAAAATGTTTATCTTCACTTCTATCATAATTAATATTCGCTTTATCTATGAAAGTATTAACTAATTCTTTAGTGATAGTTTTGTCTTCTCCTAATGATGAAATTAAAAACTCAAGATTAGTAATTGCTTTTCTCATATCGCCATTCGCACTTAAGGAAAGCGTTAATAAAGCATCATCATCAACATTAACACTAAGTTTTTTACAAATAGAAGATAGACCTTCTTTGATATCATCAACGCTTAAAGCTTTAAATTCAAAAACATTACATCTGCTTCTTAATGCAGGATATACATAAAAATATGGATTTTCAGTTGTTGAAGCAATTAATGTAATATCACCATTTTCAACAAATTGTAATAATGATTGTTGTTGTTTCTTATTTAAATATTGAATTTCATCAAGATAAAGAAGAATTCCTTCTTGATTAAATAATGATGAAACATCATCTATTATTTTTTTAATATCTTCTGTTGAACATGTTGTTCCATTAAGCTTATATAATTTTAAATTTGAATTTTTAGCGATTATATTTGCAACAGTAGTTTTTCCAATCCCAGGAGGACCATAAAAAATCATATTAGGAACTTTTTTAGATTCAATTACTTTCCTAAATGTTGAATTTTTTGATAATAAATGTTTTTGACCAAATACTTCATCTAATGATGTTGGTCTTAATAAATCTGCGAGAGGTTTTTCCATATTTTTATTATATAAAAAAATTATTAAAAAATAGACTAATTTTTAATTCAATAAAAATCTTAATAAAACACATTTAAAACATCAGGTTTTATAAAAAGGAATCCCATATTGAGATTCCTTAATAGAAATCAAAATTCTTTATTAACTAGCCTTTGTTAAATTTGAAGTAAATGAGGCTTCATCATCTTCAAATTGAATAACTAGTTTTGTTTTAGAAACTGATACAGTCTTTTTATATGCATATATTGTGGAATTAAGATTTAATGCAAGTTTTGTTCCGTCATATGTATAAGTGAATTTAATATCACCTCCATATGTAGTAAATCTAGCGGTACCTGTGAAATCAAGATTGAAAGTCAAACTAGTTGCAGACATATCATCATCTTCACTGGCATTCCATTTGCCAACTAACCAGCTTAAATCAACATCTTTCTTAAGTTCAATAGTTATCTCGTTATAATCTTCGTTCCAGTCTTGAGACAATAAAACAACTGTTATAGTTGATTTATCGCTAGAAACAATGATGCTTGTTGGTTTTTTGATTGTATTATAATCATCGCCAGTCCAAGTTTTAATGATAATTGTTTCTCCATCATATGCATAAGTAAATGAGGCTTCATTATCCCGAGCAACATCAGTTACTTTTTGAGTAATTGTTCCGGTATTGTCATTAAAGAATTTAACAGTTGATTCATATACAGTTTCTTCATTATAGCTATTAGTGATTGTATTAGTGGCTTTCCAAGTTCCAACAAGCCATGTTTTGTCTTGCTCAATAATTGGATCTTTAACAATAAATGTAATTGTATTTGATGTTTTTGAACCATCTTTTAATGCTACATTTACTTTTGCAGGAGCGTTATCTTTAGTAGCTTTTAATGCTGTAAAATTGAGTTCTGTTAAATCGTCACTGAAGCTATCAAATCTAATTGCTTCGCTATCACCAGTAATAATTACATTAAAATCATCTTTAGTGTAATTAGATGCAACATCAGCAGGCAAAAGTTCAAGTGTTGCTTTAAATGTAGCACCAGTATCAATTGTTTTTGCTTTTGCACTTATCCAAATAGTTCTTAAAGTAGGAATTAAAACAGTGATTTGTTTTGTTGCTTTTACTTCACTATTTCTTAAACCAACAGTTAAATTTGCAGTGCCTGGTTTAAGAGCCTTAAATGAATTAGTGGATTCATTAAATTTAACAACTTCTTCATTATCTGAAGATAATATTTTAATATCTCCAGCATTTAAAGCTGTTTTTGGAGTAAATGAATTAACATTAACATCAATTGAGTCATCGACATTTGCTGTTCCACTTTTGATGCCGTCTGAGTAACCTTTGATATCAAAATCATCAATTGATGAAACAAAATAAGGAGATAAATCAACGCTTACATCGGTGTCATTTCCTGTGATTTCACCTAAAGATAATGTTACTTTCTTATCAGAAGAAGAAACTGGTTCTTGATCTTTATCATAAGGTCTTAAAGTTTCGCTATCAAAATTGTCTTTTCCCCAATCGATAACGCTTACTGAACCACCGAGAAGATTTCTATTTTCATCAAAACTAATTTCAGCGGACATTGTTTTTGTTCCACCACCATAAGCTTCTAATGAAACATTTTGTTTATTATTTGCTTCATTAACCTTTGCTGTAGGTTTATTTTCTTCTTTGAAGAATGAAAGAAGATCGCCAACAAACCAGTCTTTAGTGTATTTGACGCTATCAAAGTCACTTTTCGCGTTTTTAGCGGTGATTTTATAATTTTGATCTTCAAATGCTACTTCGCCTTCAACAATATCTTTAATACGAGCGTGTTTGCCACTATAAGAATCAACATCATAATATTTATCAGCGAATAAACCTTTATAAGTGACAAAGTCAGTATCGCCTTCTTCTTCAAATACAGCGTGTCCTGTTAAAAAGACTTCATTTTTATAGAATTTGATAGAAGCATTAGTTATTTTCTTTTCTTTATCTTCAAAAGAATAACCATTGAATTTTGTGTTTAAAATATTGGATTCAATTTGCTTTAATTGTTCACTAGGATCAACTATGACACTAGATGAACTGCTGCTACTGCTTGAATTATCATCACAGCCAGTTAAGGCTAATAATGACACAAGCAAAAGTCCAAATACTTTCTTTTTCATAAATAATTCCTCTGAATTACATTACAGGAATTTCAGTTGTACCGAATTCTGAATATGATACTGTCGCAGTATATGAAGTTGTATAATCGCTGAATGAAATAATAAGTGATTCAAAAGCGTTATTATCATTAAGTTTTATTGACAAACTATCGATATTGCTTGCATAGCTATCAGATTCAGTAAATGGAGCAAAATAGTATGTTAATATTTGAGCAAATTCAGGATATGCGGTAAATATTTTGCCTGTTGAATCTGGTTCAAATAATTCCACGGCTGGTTTTGTATATTGAGGGAAAACTAATTCACCATCAAATGGATTTTCATCATAAAGAGTGATTGATTGAGTTTCCTTACCAGCATCTTTGACATTATATTGATACCAATATTGACCATCTTTTCTTGCACCAATAGTAACATTTCCATAATTTGGATAATCTGAATAAATATTATTTTCAGTTGCAAAATAATGGAATTCTGTGGTCGTACTTCCATTATTTAATTTTGTTAATGCAGTAAAGTTTTGATTTGCAATACTGCGGTTAATATTAAACAATGCTGTTTTTAAATTATCATGTGCAGGAAGATGTTCATATGGATTAACTTCAGGCATTGAAGTATGTTCATCCCATTTAAAGCGGAGTTCATAACGATATGAGTTTGAAATACCGCTGACAATTGAATCGCCTGATTGAGTTGTTACTTCAAAGTAATCAAATTTTCCGTTTTCAAATGTAAAATAAGCTTTCTTGCATGTAATATTTTGCATCAATAATTTTTGGCAAAATGCTTTGGAAACTTGTGGTTTAACAATATATTGAGAAAAATCTCCACGATCAATTTCCATTAAATCAGTGTAGTTTAAATCCACGAATGGAGCGGTATAATTTCCTTCAAATTCAACGTTTTTATCGTTATCTGTAACAGGAAGATCCACTACTTCATTTGAAAGATTTATTGTACGGTAATATGCAAAACCATCTTCTTTGGCAAAAATGACGTTTTGGTCAATTTGTTCAAATGATTGATTGCCATAATCATAGATATAAGTAATTTTATTATCTAAGATTTTTGTGTCGAAAATATTGCTGATTTTATAAAGCAATACTTCATTTGTTACGCCACCAGCATCTTGAACTGAATAAACATCACCATATATTTCAAATGTATGGTTTCTAGCGTATTCTAGAGCGTTTGATAATGTATTTTTTGAATTATCACAACCAGCAAGAGTTGGAAGCAAAATAGCTAATGATAAAACTAATTTCTTATTAAATTTCATAAACTATTACTCACCTTCTTGTTCTGCTTTATATAATTCTTCGGCTGTTGGAATAACTGTTGTTCCGACATCTTTTAATGTATATGTGATTGTATCTCCATATCCAGAATAATAATCAAACATCTTAAAGGACCATGAAGTAATTTCATTTGAACTATCCAAATTGAATGAAAGTTTATTTGGAGTCATATATTCATCTAATTTTTCTGTAAATGGTGCAACCATTCTTGTAATTTGTTCGACAACAAATGAATTTGATGTAACAAATGATGAACCGGATTTAATAAAGAATTCAGGTGCAAAACCATTGAATGCTACATCGATATCGCTCTTATTAATTGAATAATATTGGCTCTTTTCACTGCAGTAGACCTTGTCGCCTCTTGAGTGTACTTTTTCACCTTTAGTATTGTTTTCATCATAAAGATATAAATAATATTTACGGAATGATCCATCTTCTTGTTTATCAAATCCATCAACACATGGATAGATTTTTTGTCTAAATGAAGTTAAATAATTATCTTCAGTGACATAAACATCATATTCAGCAGCGAAAGAACCACCGTCTTCTTTATCATCAACATGAACAGTGTAATTACCACCAGAGATTTTTTCTTGCATTTTATCTAAAGCAGTTTTAAGAACATCGTGTTCACTGCGATGTGCTTTTGCGGTGACAGGTGTTTCTTCAATATTTCCAGGGAATAAAATATCTAATGTTGCGTCATAGCAGAAATCAGACGGAGAATAATATCCATTTGATTGTGGCTTTGTCACAAATGTTACGGATTTAAATGTACCATTTTCAATGACAAATGACGCTGTTGAAACTTCGCATTCATAATAATGATACATTGATGTAGAACACATGCTCATTAATCCGTTAAATACTGATGCAAATCCACTCTTTAAGAAATATCTTCCATCAATAATTTCAAAGTCATCAGCTTTCAATAATTGTAATGGGTTATAGCAATAATCATCATATAACATTTCTTTATCGCTTCCAGGATTAATAAATCTTGAATTGACGACTTGGTTCATAATAGTTAATTTGTCATATGTCATATAACCTTCAGAATCCTCTTTTAATGTATAACGATAGCTAACTGGATTTCCTAAAGCATCACTATAATTCTTTGACCATTCAAAAAATGTGTCGGTGATAGTAACATCAACATCACCTTCATCTTCGCTTGTGCCTTCATCGATATCAAGGGATGTAAGAGTTCCGGAGAAGTTAACAGCGCCTTCCATGTTTTCTAAAGCTTTTTTAACTTCGTCTAAATTTGCAGAACCACCATTATCACAACCGCCTAATGATACAAGTGCGAGAAGAGATGATGCTACTAATAACAATTGTTTCTTCATAATTTTAACCATACCTACTAAGTAGGCCCTTTCTTATAAAAAGCAACCGGTTTACGGCTAAATGAATTATATATTTATATAAAGTTTTTGCAACACAAAACAATTTTGCTATACAAATTCAAATAAATTGAAAACGCTTTCTTTCTAAGAAAACCACTAAATCATTACAACGCTTGTCAGTTTATCAAAAACTAAAAAAGCGCCAAGCAAGCCTAGCGCTTTATATAGATTAGATAAATTATTCTGCGTCTTGAACAAATTCTGAAATTATAACTGTTACTGCCTGTGGAAGATCGTTTTCTGTATCAGCTTCTTCAAAAGAAACATCAACACAAATATCACTTTTCACATAACTTTCATATGAATCGCCACCATAAGTGTATGAAGTTAATGCATAACCAATATCAGTAAAGTCTTTAATAACTTTTTCAACATCAGTTTCTAACGCTCCATTTAAATAAAGTGATACATATGGTCCAGCATCAAACCCGTAATATTCATTATACACATATCTAATGTCATATAACTCATATGTGTCGGCAGTAACGCTTAATGTAGCTGGTAATTCAACACTTAAACCGTCTTTTGCAAAATAAGCAACTGTTGCAGCAGATAATTCATCATAAGTGTCATATACAGCAGATTGATCTTCAATGATTAAATTTAAAAATGCTGCAAACTCAAGTGCTCCTTCAGTAGCGACACCATAATCATCCTCATTGGTGTAGATTCCATATTGAACATATCCGGCATATTTGTTTTTGCCAGCTTCAATCTCATAATTATATGTATAAGAACCAAAATTTGGTTGTTCTGCGATTCCACCTACTTCATATTCAACTGTGAAATCTCCATCTGCTTTGAATGCTTTTTCAATGGCAAGAAGTGTGTCTTTTGTAGCACCACTATCCATGGTAACAAGAATCATTGAATTTTTATAATTTTCAAATTTTGCACCTTCAATATGGAAATATGGAAGTTCAAAACCAAGAACATAATTCATGGCTTCTTTTTCTTCGGCTGACCAATCTTCTGGTACAACATCAGTAGGTTCTGTTGTTGAACCATTGCCGCCTCCTTCTCCGCTTTCGTTATCACATGAAGCAAGCATTGTAGCGCTCAAAAGAGTCGCCAAGAGTAATAAACGTTTTTTCATAAGCAATTTCTCCTTTTCAAAAGTATGTGTCTAGTATAAAAATTAAGAGAAATATTTGTAAAGGGATTTTAAAAGTAAAAATTTTTGTGTTATAAAATATAAAATATAACTTTTACTTTAGTAATTTTTTAAAAATTATGAAATATTTTTTACAACTTTTTTCAGCGTGTCAATAATACTAGCAATTACAATTATCAAAAAATGTCACCAACAAAAAACTCCTCTCAATTTAGAAAGGAGTTTTGTTAATTATTTTTCTGATGGATATATATTTACTTCAATACGATCAGGAACACCATATGATGCATCCGCTAATTCGAATGAAACAACAACTTTAATTCCATCTTTCCAATAATAATCATAAGCTTCAGTTTTATCTGTTTTTTCTTGAGTTTTTTTAGCGTATCCAGCACCTTCAAATGCTGAGGTAACAGCACTGAGTTCGCTTTCTTTTGCGTCATAAAAATCTAAAACAGCATAAGGAATTGCTATATCTTGACTATAGTAGTAATAATAAACAAAGCGAAGATCTGTCATTTCATATGATGAAGCTGATGTTTCAATGCTTTCTGGCATTGTCAATCCTTCATATCCATAATCAGCAAAATACTTAATGACTCCTGCTTTTGCTAATTCATATGTTTCATATTGTTCACTCTTATCAGTAAGTTGAGCTGATAAATAAGCCGCAAATTGAAGAGTTCCTTTATCAACTGCTCCATAATCATCTTCGTTGGTATATATACCATATTGACTTACAACTGCATATTCAACTCCCGATATCTTAACTGTATCTACTGCGTAAACAGCATTGCCAAAATATGGTTGTTCAGCTTTAGAACCAATTTCATTTGCTATTTCCCAATCTGCATCCGCTCTAAAGGCTTTTTCAATATTCTTTAAGTCGCTCACGTTAGCGTCTTCCATTTCAATAACAACCATGCCTTTTCTAGTTGAACTTTCAAATGTATATTCATTAGATAATTTAAAAAATGGGAGAGCTACATCTCTAAGAGCTTCTTTAATTGAGTTTGCTTCGCTTTCAGTCCAATCATCTCTAACTGGTAATGTAGAATTTGAATTATCGCATGATGTAAGTCCTGCCATCATAACGATTCCGCTTAATAATATTGATAATGTCTTTTTCATATTCTTTTCTCCTTATTCTTATGAAATATATGCCTATAAATAAATAAAATCAACACGGAAAATATTTTAATATATAATATTATAGATATGAATGAATTTGATGTTTCAATAATTATTCCATGCAAAAATAATGAAAGAAGTTTATCGCGTTGTCTTGATTCAATAATTAAACAAAATACTTCGAAGAAGTATGAAGTGATTATTGTTTCAGATCCAAGCACTGATAAAACTTACCAAATTATAGATTCTTACACAAATAAATTTTCTTTTATTAAACATATTAAACCACCTGCAACCCCTATCGGTGTTGCAAGAAGCATTGGCATTAATTCTTCTACAGGAAAATATTTAATGTTTATCGATGCAGATGACTATTATAAAGATGACGCGATTGAAATAATGGTCAACACTATTGAAAAAGAACAAGCAGACATTGTTAATGCATCATTTTATTATGTTAGAGGTAATAAAATTAAAAAGAATTTCTTTACAAAAAAAGCAAAACTAAACAATAAAGGAATGCTTAAAGAACTTATGAAAGACTCTTTCATGCATGGATTTATGTGGAACAAAATATATAAAGCTAGTTTATTAAGAAACCAAAATTATGTTCTTCCAAAGAAGAATATTATTCGCGAAGATGTTTTAACAAATTTCCAAATATTTTTAAAATGCAATAAATTAGTGATGATAAATGAGCCAATTTATTTTTATGATAAAACCTATGAATCCACTACAAGTCTAAAAGATAAAACAAGAGTTCCTTGGTTTATAACAATATTTGCTATAGAAAAATATCTTCTTGAAAAATATAAACCTGAATATCTTACAATGTATAGGAAACTACATTTAAGAAGAAAATTATTAATTTTTGGCGATCAAATAATTGTCAAAAATGGTTATACAAAAGAAGAATTTAAAGAACTTAAGAAGCAATCAATAGAACAATTAAATACATTAAAGAAAAAAGAAGAATTACCACTTGATAGTCAAATTTGGTCTGATTTTATAAAAAATAATTTTTAACAATTCATTAAAAAAGGCACATCATTTGATGCGCCCTTATATATCTTATAAAAGATTAAAGTTTATTTTCTGAACCTAATACATCACGGATTTTGTGTTTAACAAGATCTTTAACATTTTTACGTCCATCACCAAGATATTGACGTGGATCGAAGTGTTCAGGATGTTCATCAAAGTGTTGACGAATACCAGCAGTCATTGCTAAGCGAAGATCGCTATCGATATTGATTTTGCAAACAGCCATTGAAGCGGCTTTGCGGAGTTGATCTTCTGGGACACCAACTGCATCAACAAGTTTTCCGCCATGAGCGTTAATAATTTTAACGTATTCTTGGTTAACTGAGCTTGAACCGTGTAAAACGATTGGGAATCCTGGAAGACGTTTGCTGACTTCTTCGAGAATATCAAATCTTAATGGAGGTGGGCATAAAACACCATCGGCATTGCGTGTGCATTGTTCTGGTTTAAATTTATAAGCGCCGTGGCTTGTTCCGATAGCAATTGCTAAGCTATCAACACCAGTTCTTCTAACAAATTCTTCAACTTGTTCTGGTCTTGTGTATGATTCATTGCCATGTTCGACTTTGACATCGTCTTCAATACCTGCAAGAGTTCCAAGTTCAGCTTCAACTGTTACATATGGAACATGAGCGTGTGCGTATTCGACAACTTTTCTTGTAATAGCGATATTTTCTTCGAATGGTTTGCTTGAAGCATCAATCATAACTGATGTGAATCCGCCATCAATGCAGTCTTTGCAAATTTCAAAATCTGCACCGTGGTCTAAGTGAAGAACAATTGGAAGACCTGTATCTTCAACAGCAGCTTCAACCATGTTTTTCAAATAGCATTGTTTTGCGTATTTTCTTGCTCCAGCGGAGACTTGAAGAATGACAGGTGAATTGCATTCTTTTGCGGCTTCTGTAATAGCTTGGACAATTTCCATGTTATTGCAGTTAAATGCACCGATAGCGTAACCGCCTTCGTATGCTTTTTTGAATAATTCTTTTGTATTAACTAATGGCATAGTTAGTTACTCCTTCTTTCTTTTCGCTATTATTTTATGCAAAAATTATTAAAAATAAAATGAATATGATAAAAATTTTTATTTTTAGTAAAACTTATTTATTTTTTATGTTGTTATTATCAAGATATTTTACGATATCTTTATTC
>JBNMLE010000018.1:0-18445 GCA_050874705.1 Bacilli bacterium | reverse complement strand
GAAATTGATATATTAGATAAGTTATCCTAATTTGTTTTTAAAGAAAGCTTTTAATGTGTAATAAATGCCGTTATGGTCATTATCTTTTAATGAAATAAATGTTGCGTGTTTCTTAAGCGATTCTTTTCCATTTTTCATTGCAATAGCTGTTCCAGCTTCTTTAAACATTTCAACATCGTTTTCAGCATCGCCGAAGACAATAATATGGTCTTTATCAATGCCATAATATTTTGCAACTTCTTTAATGGCGTTTCCTTTTGAAGTGACTGAATAAAATAATTCAAAATATGGACTTCCAGTCCAAAATCTAGCCGAAATTCCATCATATTTTTCAACAATTTTATCTATTAATGATGAATCTTTCATTTCGATTGGTGTTTGAACAATCATTGTCATTGGATTCTTGTCGAGAATAGTTGGAAGCTCACCATAATGCATTTTCATGCCTTCATACCAAAAGAATTTTGCTAAATATAAATCTTCTTTATCGAGCCATATTTCTGTATCTGTTTCGCACATTACATTTTTAGCGTATGGTTTTATTTCTTTATATATTTTTTTCACTATTTCTTTTGGGAATTCAAATTCGTGAGTAGGGAAGTTTTTATCTTTCATTGAAAAATAGTATGCCCCGTTATAACAAATCATCGGGGTATTTAATTTCAATTCATTATAATAACTTTTTAATGCTCTTGATGGCCTTCCACTTGCAAGAACAATTTTATGGCCCTGTTTTTGAAGTTTTTTAAGATATAGTTTTGTTAATAATGAAATCTTCTTCTTACTATTAAGAAGAGTTCCATCCATATCAAAAGCAATTAAATATTTATTATTCATTATTTTTTATAAAGACCGATGGCTTTTTGCACTCTTGTTAAAGTTTGCTTAGAAACTTCATAAGCCTTTTTTGCACCTTCTTCTAATACTTTATCAACAATACCGGATTGAATTATTTCTTCATATCTTTCTTTGAATGGCTTCATTTCGTTAATAACAGCATCTGCGACTGCGCGTTTAAAATCGCCATAACCTTTTCCTTCAAATTCTTTTTCAATTTCTTCATATGTTTTATTAGTCAAAGAAGACATTATTGTCATTAAATTTGAAATACCAGGTTTATTTTCTTCATCATATTTAACTTCATGTCCTGTATCTGTTACCGCTGACATTATTTTTTTGCGCATAACTTCTAAGGAATCGCTTAAATAAATATCGCCTTTTGGATCGGATTTTGACATTTTCTTTGTTGGATCGCTTAATGACATAATACGTTTTCCAACTTTGACCATTTCTGCTTTAGGAGCGACTAGAACTTCGCCATATCTATTGTTAAATCTTTTAACTAAATCTCTTGTTAATTCAACGTGTTGAACTTGATCTTCTCCAACTGGAATTCTTTTTGCGTCATAAATAACTATGTCGGCCGCCATTAAGACTGGGTAAGCAAAAAGACCAAGACCTATTGCTTCTTGTTTCATTTTTTGTGATTTATCTTTGAATTGAGTCATTCTTGATAATTCACCCATATATAAATAATTTTGTAATATTATGGCTAATTCAGAATGAGTTGAAACATCGCTTTGTAAAAATATTGTTGAATGTTTTGGATCAAGACCTGCTGCAAGATAATAAGCAGCAATATCGCGAGAATTTTTATATAAAGCCTCTGGTTCAATTGGAAGAGTTAAAGCATGGAGGTCTGCAATAAAAATAAATGGTTCGCCTTCGTATTGAACCTTTGCAAAATTTCTAATTGCTCCAATGTAATTACCTAGTGTCATTTGACCTGTTGGTTTAATTCCGCTTAATATTCTATCCATTTTCTACACCTCTTTAATCTCTACTATTATATAGCAATATAGTTTCCTTTAACAAAGTTAATTGACTTTTTTTAATTTTGGTAGAAATATAATAATATATGATAAAAATTTATGTTTCACCAAGTTGCTCATCTTGTAGAAAAGTAAAAAAATGGTTTGAAGAGCAAAATATACCATATGAGGAAAAAAATATTTTTGGTCCTGATTTGAAAGCAGATGAATTAAGAGAAATACTTATGAAATCAGAAAACGGAACCGATGATATTATTTCAACCAAATCAAAAATTATGAAAGAACAGCATGTTAATTTTGATAATATGACTGTTTCTGAAATGATCGACTTTATTAGAAAAAATCCATCGGTTTTAAAAAGACCTATAATGGTGGATGATAGAAGAATTCAAGTCGGATATAATTCAGAAGAAATAAGGACATTTATTCCACGTGAAAGAAGAATGAATGATTGGCCTTGCTTAAAGCCTGATTGCAAACAAAATAAAATTTAGTTTTTTATAGTCTTTATTAATCTAGCTAATTTCGTAAGATGATTGATTTTAAAATCAACATCTTTTTCTTTTAAGAAAGATTTTAAATCATTATTTGCTTCAATTAATGATGTGCTTTCACATTCTACTTCATAATCAGTAACATTTGAGTAAGTGCTTTTATCAACGCTTATTAATGAACCGTTATAATTAATGTCAGTTCTAGTGGTGATTATTTCTCCAAAAATGAATAAAGAATTAATTTCAATATTTAGTTCACTTAATTTATTTTTAACTTCGCCAATAGGAAAAATATGATTGTTTTTGTAATTTAAAAAATCATTTTCAGTTATATTTTGGTTAATTTCAAGTTTTCCTTCTTCGGCGGAAATTTTAAGTGTTAACTCGTATTTATTATTTTTAAATCTAATTCTTAAACCATATTGTTTGCTTAATGAAAAATTCTTATCATCGATATAATAATTTGCTTGAATATATGATTTATTATCGCATGAGGATAATATATGGTTATATTCTTTTTCACTAATTAATGCTTTTGTTTCAATTTCAAGATTTGTAGGCATAAATGTTTTCCTTATGATAATATACTTATATGTTTTATATTTTTGCAAGCACTAATCCAACCGACAATCAATTTAACGAAATATTAAAAAATTATATTTTGCCTATTTCAATTGTTGTCGCATCTTTAATATTTATAACAGTTTTAATTCTTTTTATCATCGCAATGGTGAAAAGCAAAAAGAACAAGGTTATTAAAGCGCCTCTTCCTGATAATCAAATATTAGAAGCAATAGGCGGCAAAGATAATGTGATTAACGCCACACTTGTGGGTTCAAGATTAAATTTAATCTTGAAAGATTATGATATTGTTGATGAAGAAAAATTAAATAATTTAGGAATCGATTCTGTTATAAGAATGTCAAATAAAATCATCCTCGTAAGCAAGGATGATTTGAATAATGTTTATAAACAAATAATTAATCGTTGAAGCAGTGGACTTTAATGTCTTCAACTGGAAGGCCAATGACATTGTCATAGCTTCCTTCGATATGATTTACTAAATCAAATTCTTTATCTTGTATACCATATCCACCAGCTTTATCCATTGGAGATCCTGTTTCAACATATTTTTCGATTGTTTCTTCGCTTAATTTGTTGAAATAAACTTCTGTTTTTACTGTTCTAGTAACTTCTTTGTTTTTGTTAATAAATGTATAACCAGATATGACTACATGCTTGTTTCCGCTTAATTTTCGGAGCATTTCTTTAGCTTCTTCTTTGGTCTTTGGTTTTCCCATTAATTCACCTTTTAAAATGACAACAGTGTCACAAGCAAGAACAGTGTCATTTGGATATTTTGAAAAGATTGAATATGCTTTTAATTTAGAAAGTTCACCAGGAAGAGCGCTTGGTTCAATATGAAGCAATGATTCATCGATATTTGATGGAATTACAATAAAATCGTTAGTGATTTTTTTAATTAATTCTCTTCTTCTTGGAGATTGGCTTGCTAAAATAATCATTGATTAACATCCATAACCACAGGTACAACAACTGGGTTCCTTTCCGCTTTTTTATAAACATATTGACTGACAACTGTCTTGATAAAGGTTTTGATTTCACTAAAGGTAACTTTATTATTAATAAATAAAGTCAATTTATTCGAAATTAGTTGTTCAATTTCATTTGTTATTTTCTTTTCATTAAAGGTAAAACCTTTACTTATTACTACTGGTTTAGTTAAAATCTTTCCTTTTTTAGAATCGATTCCGATAATGATTGAAATTAATCCTTCTTCTTTTAATATTTCTCGATCACCTAAAACCGATGAAGAAAGACCATTTATATCTCTTCCATCAATATACACTGGTTCACAAGGGAAGCTAGATTCGTATTTAACATGGTGTTTAAATAATGAAATGATTTCCCCATTTTCTAAAACGAATATATTTTCATGTGGAATATGAAGTGATTCGGCTATTTGACCATGAATCTTTAACATTCTATATTCACCATGTATAGGCATAAAATATTTTGGATTGACTAATTTAAGCATTAAACGAAGTTCTTGTTTGCTTGGGTGGCCGGAGGAGTGAACGCTATAAAGGACTGAATTTGTAATAACTTCAGCGCCTTTTCTTGTAAGCATATTAACAACTCTATCAATAAAAGTAGCGTTACCTGGAATAGCGCTTGAAGAAAATACAACTGTATCACCAGGGATAATTGTTAAGTCTTTGTGTTCTCCATTTGCAATTCTACTTAAAGCCGCCATCGGTTCGCCTTGGCTTCCTGTACAAAGTACACAAACTTCATTCAATTTATGAAGTTTAACTTCTTCGATAGGAATAATCATCTTATTAGGTATTTTTATATAGCCAAAATCACGAGCAAGTTGAACAACATTTTCCATGCTACGTCCTAAAATAGCAACATAGCGATTGTGTTCAGTTGCAACTTGAACAATTTGTTGGATACGCGAAATATTGCTTGAGAATGTTGATAAGATAAGTCTTCCAGGAGCGGATTCGAATATTTCTCTAATAGATTGAAGAATGTTTGTTTCACTTGGAGTATATCCTTCAATTTCCGCGTTAGTGGAGTCGCTTAATAATAAATCAACTCCTTCAGATCCAATTCTAGCAATTTTTGATAATTCAATTTCATGACCAACAGGTGTTAAGTCAATCTTAAAGTCACCAGTATGAACAATTCTTCCTTGTGGTGTATCAACACATATTCCGTATGCATCAGGAATTGAGTGAGTTACATAAAAGAAAGTAAATGTAAATTCCGCAACATGAATAACAGAATTGCTATCATATTCAACGATATTAACTGATTCTTTAATGCGCATATCCGCAAGTTTATGTTTAATCATTGCTGCAGCAAGTTTTGGAGCATAAATTACTGGAATATGTAAATTTTGAATTAAAAATGGTATTCCACCAATATGGTCTTCATGGCCATGCGTGATAAATAGGGCTTTAATTTTTTGTCTTGATGTTTTTAGCCTTGTATAGTCTGGGATGACATAGCTAACACCAGGAAAATCACTACCCGGAAAAAGAACGCCCGCATCGATAATAACTATTGAATTTTCACTTTCAATACAATACGTATTTTTGCCTACTTCACATAGCCCACCCAAAGCATATATTGAAATAGGTGAATTCTCGTTTTCCATCGGAAACCTCCTATAAATATAAATGAATTATCTTCATCTTTAACGACAAAACTATTTTATATAATAAAACTATTAAAAGTCAATCTTATGAAACCGCTTTTAATAAGTGCTCATATAAGTTCAAAAGAACAATCAAATTTTATAATCTAACTGCATCACTTTTTACTTCAAATGGATTATTTTTATTGATATGGTCGCAATATAAAATACCGTTTAAGTGATCAATTTCATGTTGAAGAACGATTGCTTCAAATCCTCTTGCGGTAATTATTGTTTCTTTATTTTGTTCTACATCAAAGGCTTTAACAAGAACTTTGAATTTTCTATAAACATAACCTTTATGTTCATCATCTACAGAAAGGCATCCTTCGCCATTAGAAAGATATACTTCTTTTACGCTTTCTGAAATTATTTTTGGATTAATAAGGCAATGGCTTATTTGGGTTTTATTTCCTTCGCTATCGTAATCATCATAGCAAACCACAATAGCTCTAATGTTTTGCCCAATTTGTGGAGCGGCTAAACCAACTCCTTCTCTTAAATGATATTTTTCTCTAGTTTTTTCATCTTGACTTGCAAGCAAATATTGCTTCATCTCTTTTACAAGAGATATTTCTTTTTCTGTGATATTTTCAACAATTTTTGATTTTTCTCTTAATGATTTTTCGTTATCTTTTACAATTCTAAAATATTTTCTCATGCTCTTATCGTATCATAATTGCTATAAATTTGATATTATTAAGCATATGGATGAGAAATTAATTGATGCTTTAGAAGCATTAAAAGACGCAATAAACTCCGATCCAAGGATTATTGCGTTAAATAAATTAGAAGAAGAACTTAATAAAAATGAAGAAGTAATGCTTTTATCTTATAAAAAAGATTTAGAATGTTTACATCTTGAAGATGCTTTAAAGGCATTTAAAGAAGATTCTGATGAAGTAAGACAGGCACAAAGAAAATTATATTTAGCAAAATTAGAACTTGATACGCATCCGCTCGTTAAAAAATATAATAAGGCATATATAGAAGTAAGAAAAATGTATGAAAAAATAAATGATTCAATTTTTAAAGATTTTTCTTCTCATAAATGTAGTGAATTCGATGATTAGAATTACTGGTGGTCAATTTAGATCGCGTTTATTAAAAACGCCAAATAGTTTAAGAACCAAACCTACAATGGATAAAGTAAGGCAAGGTGTTTTTTCTTCCATTGGAGATGAAATTATTAACGCAAATGTTTTAGATTTATTTGCTGGTTCGGGAAGTTATGGTTTTGAATCTCTTTCTAGAGGCGCAAACAAAGTTACTTTTGTCGATAAAGGTCATGAACAAATAAAAATAATAAAAGATAACGCGCGCGCGCTTAAAATCAATGATTTAGCAACTATTGTTTGTAGTGATGTTTTATCTTTTTTAAAAGAAACAAAAGAACAATATGACATAATTTTTGTTGATCCACCTTATAAATTAGATATTTATTATAGAGTTATTGATCTTATATTAAATTGCAATATTTTGAAAGATGGAGGCATTTTAGTATTAGAATCAGAAGTATTATTAAATGTTGATGAAGATATTTTTAGATTTAAAATATTAGAATATGGAACAGCAAAAATTCATATATTAAGGAGAGAATAATTATGGCAGTGGCGGTATATCCTGGAAGTTTTGACCCAATTACAAATGGACATCTTGATGTTTTATATAGAGCATTAAAAGTTTTCGATAAAGTTATAGTTTTAGTTGCTGATAATCCTGATAAAAAATATAAATTTACAACTCAAGAACGCGTTGAAATGATTAAAGAAGCAATTAAAGGCGTTAAAAATGTTGAAGTTGACTACACTAATGGAATTACAGTTAAATACGCAAAAAAGGTTGGAGCAAGTTGTCTAATAAGAGGATTACGTGCTGTAACAGATTTTGAATATGAATTTAAATTATCAGCCGCAAATGAATATATTGATCCATCAATTGATGAAGTGTTTTTTATGTCACACGCTGAAACAAGCTTTATTTCTTCCTCAACAATTGATGAATTGCACAAGGGCGGTGTTGATATAAGTTCTCTTGTTCCTTCATCAGTTATTAAGATGTACCAAAAGAAAGAATCAAAATAAAATATTCCAATAAAAAAATAGCGGTTTGACCGCTATTTTATTTTGCTAATTATTATTCGATGGCGAAGTCACCAGCGTGATTCCAACAATCAAGAAGTAATTCAGCCTTCTTATAATCGTTGTCGCCGGATACACCAAACATTACTTCGCTAACGCCGTATGATGGAGAAGCTTCAGTAAAATCAACTAATAAAATTGTAGGAGTAAGGAAATTGTCTGGATCGACTGATTCAAGATATTCAATATCAGTATCAGATAATTTTCCATTTGTATAATAATTTGATAATGTAGCAACGCTTGCAGCTTCTTCGAAGAAATATGAGAAGCGATCCATATATTTTACAAATGCTGTTTGTCCATCGGTTTCTGTTTCACCAGTGGCTTCATCTGTAAAGATTGTATACATTTGGAATGGAAGCTTATCATCTGGTTGAAGTGAACCATCAAAATTATCTCTTAATGTTTCAAATCCGCCCTTTACTTCTTCACATGTTGTGCATTCGCTGCTAACAAAAGCGAGGAAGAATTTTTCGCCATATTGTGATTCGATAGAATTATCGTTCATTTTATCGTAAATATTATTTGTTAATTTATCAGCATTGCTATCTTTACCACCAACAAGTGATTCTTGATAGTTGTAATAGAAATTAATAGCGTTATCTTTCTTTGCTGCTAATTCATTAATGCCTTTAACGATTGATGGAATTGAGAAAATGACACCAAAAATCAAACCAACGATAAGAAGTGGTTGGACCCAGGCTGTCTCTTTAATCCATGTCCATATTTTTTTGAAGAAGTTTCCAATTGCTGTTAGAACGACCATTATCTTTATCCTCCTTGGGATATATTCTTTAAGATTTTACCACTATATATATATAGTATCAACCAATAGTTTTATGAAAGACATATATGTCTAATCAAACAAACCACTTAATTATTTTATCAATTTTATTATATTTTTCTACATTTTTTTATTTACTTGTTTATAATTAATTTGAAATTATGCTTACGCCAAAGAAATTTAAGAAAAAAATTAACTCATTCTTATACAATCACATGTGGTTAAAAACTACATCCGAATACATAATATTGTTTTTTATGTCAGTTATTGCATCAGCGCTTTTATCTTTTAGTGTTGTTTGTTTTATGAAACCTGATATTCCAGAAGCGTATAAACTTGTTACAGGTGGCGCGACTGGTTTTGCTCAAAACATAGTTTTGCTTCTTGAAGTTTGTGGCTTAAAGTTCGATGCCACAACTGATACTTTTGTGTTCTCCATTTTATTTGTTGTTGTCAATATTCCTTTAATTATTCTCGCTTTTAAAGGTGTTGGAAAACGTTTCGCAATATTTACAATTGTTAATGTTGTTTTAGTTTTCTTATTTAGCAACTTGATTCAAAATTCTTCTTTCTTCGAAGAAATAGCGATTTATATTTATGTAAAAGGTGGAATTCTTGCCCGTACTTTAATTGCGGGTCTTTGCACCGGCCTTTCATCAGCGATTGCTTTTAAATATGAGACATCAACAGGTGGTTTTGATATTGTTTCTTATTATGTTTCAATTAAACGCGGTGGTCCAGCTGGTCCTATTGGCGCGATCATTAACGGATTCGTCGTATGTGCTTATTATTTAATGAAAGGTTTTCAAGGCGAAAGTATTCCTCTTCATGACACAATAGTGGTAAATGAACAATCCATAACCCAAATTGGTCCTTGGAGTGGTGCAGTTATTGGAGCAATCTTTTCAGTCGGATATTTAATTATGACGATGATTATGGTTGATTTGATCAATGTTCGTAATAAAAAAGTTCAAATTCAAATCATTACAGAAAATAACGATTTGCCAAAATATTTGCTTGCTAGTGTTCCTCATGGAGCAACTATAGTAAAAGGCAAAGGTGCATATTCAGGAAATGATAGATTAATAGTTTATTTAGTTGTTTCAACTACTGAATTAAAAGATGTTATAAAATTCATACGTGAAATAGATCCTAAGAGTTTCGTAAATGTAACAAGTTTACAACAAGTTTATGGAAGATTTTACATGCGACCTGTCCGTTAATAAAACGAAACTTGTAATTTTGTTTGCATTAATAAATTAGTAAATAATAACAAAATTTTTATTAAAATAAAAAAACATTAAATCCTCCTTTATATTTAATGATTGTTTAAGAAATTATTTGGTAAACTAATTTTTTCTAGTCTATTATAAAATATAAGAGGTTTTATGATAAGAATTGCGGTTGTTGAAGATGATGAAAAATATCATGAAATTTGTCATGATCTTCTCTTAAAATATGCATCGAAAAACAATTTAGAATTTGAAATTCATAATTTTTATACTGGCTTTGCTTTTTTAGATAATTTTAAAGGCAATTACGATTTAATAATTATGGATGTTGAAATGCCTCAAATTGACGGTTTAGAAGTTTCAAAACAAATAAGAGAAATTGATAAAAACATTCCTATAGTTATCATCTCTCATTCGACCCAATATGCAGTTAAAGGATATAAAGTTGATGCATTTGGATATATTGTAAAACCTATTCAAGAATACGATTTTGATTTTATTATTAGCAAAGCAATAAATTACATAGATAATGAAAAGAAAGACTATATTGTTATTTCATCAAAAAGCATGATTAAAAAAATAGATATTGATGAAATATTTTATATTGAAGTGAACGCTCATATATTAAAAATAGTTACATCAAATGGTGATATTCAGGTTAGAGACCGCATTAAAAAATACGAAGAAATCTTGAAGAATCATAATTTTGAAAGATGTGATAATTCTTATCTTGCTAATTTAAAATATTGCTCAAATGTCGATATTAAAAATAATACTGTTAATATAAAAAACATTGTTTTACCAATATCAAGATCAAAAAAGAAAAGTTTTCTTGAAGCATTAACTAAGTACATTGGAGATACAATTTAATGTACGAAAATTACGAATTTGAAGAAGCGATATTTTATTATCTGTATCGCTTTATTTTGCCTCTTATAATTGCTGAAATAATTACATTTACATACGCAAAAAAGAAAATGTATTGGATTTCGCGATGTATATGTTTTGAAATTTTGTTTATTTCATTATCTGCGATGTTCGTATTTTGGAACATTGATATAAAAATTGGTTGGTGTAGAACGATATTTTTAACGTTGTTTGTATTGTCATTAATTCCTTTAAAAATGACTTATGATATCAAATTTAAACAAATTTTGTTCTTATCACTTTCCGCATATGCGATTCAGAATTTTGGAGATAATTTTTGGCAATTATTTATAAAATTTATCCCTCTTAATGGCGCAAAATGGTGGCCCATCGTCTCACTAATACTTTCATATTCTTTGATATACACATGTTATTTCTTTATTTTTATAAAACTAATTAAGAAAAATGATGTTATTAACCTGAACAATACAATTGTCACATTAACTTCTCTTATAGCGGTTATTATAGTAAATATATTGTCAATGTACGCTCAACAATTAAATGATGATATCGGGTTTGTGTCAACTAAATTTTATGCGATGATCGCATGCTTTTTCGTTTTAGCGGTGCAATATAATATTTTCCATGCTCGTAAATTAAGCAATGAAAAAGAATTATTACAACAAACGCTTAATTTCCAAAATAAAAAATTTGAAAATAGCAAAGAAACAATGGAACTTATTAATATTAAATGTCATGACTTAAAACATGCAATTGAATCCTTAAAAGAAACTTCTTTAACACCAAGTCAAATTAAAAGGCTTGATGATTTGTCAACAACTGTTGATATATATGATTCAAAAATCAAAACAGATAACCCAGTATTAGATATGGTGCTTTCTGAGAAAATACTTATGTGCAAACAAAATGATATTAGAATAGTTCCAATCATAGATGGCAAACTTTTATCTTTTATGGAAAATAGTGATGTCTATTCACTTTTTGAAAACGCTCTTGATAATGCAATTAAAACTTTAAAACAAGAAGATAAAGATTATCGATCAATATTTATAAATGTTATTAGAAAAAATAATGCAACTTTAGTGAAAATTGAAAATTATTGCAGTAAACCAATTGAGTTTGATGAAGAAGGTTTTCCAAAATCAAAAGAAGATAATAGATTTCATGGTTATGGGACAAAATCAATTGAATATATTGCAAAGAAATATAATGGCCAGACATTATTTGAACATAAAAACAATGTCTTTAGCTTAACAATCTGCTTTTTTAATTAGTTTATATTTTTAACCAATTATGACATTTCGATGGCAACTTATGACATTTTTTTATTGTAAAATTGTTGTTATGTGAAAATGTAAACGCTCACATGGTGCATGAGCGCCGATTTATATTCTTAAATAAAAATTATAAGAAGGGATAAATAAGCATACTCGCACCAATATGTTTATTAATATTTATGAAGAGGAAAAACAAATTACTAACCGTGTCCTTACTCTTTGCTTGTTCACTTGCTGGTTTAGCTGGCTGTGGTGAAGATTACAGCGGAGAGTGGTACGGAGTCGGTATCGATGTCAATTTAGGCTCAAGAACCGATTTCCTAATTGGTGAAAAAGTTAGTTCTTCTATGTTCACTTATTCAGCCTACGATGAAGGTGAAGAAGTTGAAGTTAACCCAGAAGATGTAACTATCGAACCAAGCAGATCGCTAAATGAAAGCGATAAAAAACTAACTTTCAAATGGAGAAAATATACTACTACCTTAGATATTAATGTCTCAGATAAGTTAGTCAGCAACTGCGTTGGAGAAAATGCAGTATTTAAATATGAAGAACCAGAACATGACGCACTAAAATCAGATGGAACACCTGATACAAAAGCCGCTAAAACTGATGGCGCAAAAGATGAAAACGGAAATCCATTTTCATATTTAGAAGAAGTATCTTACGGTTCCAATTTTTCATATTCATTTAACACAGATAATGAGGGAGATGAATTTTATATTTATGCATCAGTTGCTTCTAATAATTATTTATGGGGAAACGTATCTGAAAAATATAAATCAAGTTTTAGTGGAACTAATCCAATCCCATTATCAAATGTTATTACTTTATCAAATAACGAAAAGGTTTATGAAACTAAGAAAACAGCGGATATTGGCTCTACAATCATAACTGAATCTGATATGGATGAAAATTTTGATAAATATGGAAATTCATGGAATACAGTTCTTAATTTAGCTACAAAAAACTTTAAAAGACGTTGGCTTGGTAAAATCACTTTAGAAAAAGGTATTAATAATATTAGACTTGATTTTAATAAAGATGAAGTAAGCGGCGGATCATTTGCATATCGTGGACTTGCATGTGGAAACTGGAAAAATATTGAAATTCGCTATGTTAAAAAGGGCGAAGAAATAAAAACAGGCGAATTAAAAGCGGCTTATTTACCAAAACAAAACTATATTGTTGGTGAAAAATTTAGTTTAGATGGTGCAGTTTTATACATCGAAAATGAAGCTGGATTAACTAATGATGTTGATATTTCAAAAGTTCAAGTTTCTAATACTGGTGTTCTTTCACCAAGTGATAAATCTATTGAACTAACATATGAAGGCTTAAAAATGACATTACCTATTAATGTTACAAACAAAATAGTTAGTGATTTTAGAAGTACTGATTCACCTATTAAATATGTTGAGCCAGTTCATGATCGTGACTCATCAAATAATGTCACAGATGATAAAACAAAAATTGATACTAGAGCGGCAAAAAATAATTCTACATTAAAAGGCAAATCATTCTTAGAAAACGTTTCTGCTTATGGCAAATTTACTTATTCTTACCAATCAAGCAAAACACAAGGAAAATTTGATATTTACGCTTCCGTTGCATCAAATGGCCCTATATATGGTGATATTTCAAAAATTTGGCCAGGGGCAAAAAATGGTTTTGTCGGATCACAAAGTATTGATTTCTCAAAAATTCTTACATTAAAAAATAATGAAAAAGAATACTCAATTGATAGCGATGCAGTAATTCCTGAAACACGTCTTACTTCTGATATGGATTTAGCAAGTATCGAACAAGAAGAATATATCAAAACATCTGCATGGGCAGCTTGTACATATTTCTCTCTTAATAATTTCAAACGAATTCATTTAGGAACAGTGGATATTGTTGAAGGTGCTAATAATATTGAGATTGATGTTGGTTATCAAAAAGGTGGTTTTGGTTATTGCTCTTCAATGTGCGGCAACTGGGAAAACATCGAATTTATCTATATTGATGAATCAACAAGCAAAGTTCCAACTACTGTTGAAACTATTAATTTACCAAAAACACAATACAATCTTGGTGAATCATTCTCCCTTGATGGCGCTAAATTTAAAGCTTATAACGAAGATGGCGTTGAATTAGGCACAATTGATAATAGCCAAATCGAAGTTTTAAATGGTGGAAAACTATTTGAAAACAAGACAATTAATCTTAAATATCAAGGCATTAAATTTTCAGTAGAAGTCTATGTTGATTCAAAAATAACACAAGAATACACAACCCTTGATGTTAACAGTCAAAGCATTAAATATGTTGAAATGAGTACTGATAATAACAAAAAAGCAAATATTGTTGGCAAAAAATATATGGAAAAAGTATCAAAAGACTCATATTTCGAATATGTCATCGAAAGTGATGTAGAAAGAACTGTTTCCATCTCTGCTGAAGTAGCATCAAATGCTTATTTAAATAAAAGCGATGAAGGTTACAAAGATTACGATACAGGTATTGAAGGATTTACTCAAAGTTATATCGGATCATATGATTTAGACTTGTCTAAAGTAGTCAAAATGACCAACAGTGTTAATGATGCTGAAGCAGTTGAATATAAAGTTAACGAAAATGCCATAGTGAAAGGCCACGTCATTAATGCCGCTGATGATGCTGAAGCAGCTAAGACAAGATTTACAAATGCAGATGGATCTTTAAATCAATGGGGTATGGCGGACGAACTTTGCATGCGCAACTTCCAAGAAATGAAACTTGGCGAAGTAAAAATTAGCCCAGGTAAAAATGTTATCCGTTTAACAATGCTAGGATATTTAAAGAAAAACTCATTTGCTTTTGAAGGATATTCTTGTGGTAACTGGAAGAGCATTACTATTGAACTTAATTAGGAGAAATTTATGAGTAACAAAAATAAAAAATTAATGTCAACAAAGAAATGCGCTTCAATATTTATTCCTATCAGTGCATTTACACTTGCAATTGCTATTGCAGTTCCTATTTTCTCAAATATATTCAGCCCAACTCTTGATACAGTTTTTGGAAAAGGCGAATTAGTCACTGAAGAAAACAAGGATATAGATACTGATTATTATAAAAAGAAATCAGATTTAGATGCTTTAAAAGAAAGCGTTGATTTAACCGCTAGAATTGCTGAAGAAGGAATAGTATTACTTAAAAATAATAACTGCTTACCTTTAAGCAGTGGTGAGATTATTTCTCCATTTGGATATAGCTTCTATCGAAGTGGTTTCACAGGTGGATCGAGTAGCTGGAATGGTGCAAAACTTGAAACAAAATCGTTAGCACAGTCTATTAGTGACAATTTCGTGCTTAACGAAGATATTGCAAAATTAACACGTAATACAGGCGCTATTTTGGCTAAATCTGAAGACGGAACATCTCCTGATGATGCCGCTACAGTTAATAATGGAAAAACATATCTTTGGACCATTCCATTTGACCAATATGTTGGTAAAGAAGAATACGCTCATAACACAATTGGTATTTTAGCGGTCTCTCGTTCAGGCGGTGAAGGTGCTGACTTTAAAATGGACGCTTATAAAGATGGTCAAAAGCATTCTTTACAATTAACAAGCCAAGAACTTCAAACACTTAAATGGATGAGAGCAAATTGTAAAAAGACAATTCTTCTTAATACAGGTGTAAATATCATTGAAATCAATGATGAAGTTAACGAACTTTGCGATGCAATCTTATATATGCCACATCCAGGAAGTGCTGGAGCAGGTGTATTTGGTGATATTTTAAGCGGAAAAGTTAATCCAAGTGGTCACGCTGTTGACACATGGACTAAAGACTTCCTTAAAATGCCTGTTAGTGAAAACTTTGGTTTTTCTGGAACTAATGCCTATCAAGAAGGAAATCCGTACATGGTTTATACAAATGTTAAACAATTAAACGGAACTTCCGATGGAACATTTGTCCAATATGAAGAAGGAATTTATGTCGGCTACAGATATTATGAAACCGCATTTAAAGAAGGAATAATTGATTACGATTCACATGTTGCGTTTCCATTTGGACACGGATTAAGTTATACAACATTCGATCAAAAAATCGTTGATCAAAAAGTTGATGGCAACAAATTAACTCTGTCCGTCAAAGTTACAAATACAGGCGAAGTAGCAGGAAAAGATGCTGTTCAAATTTATTATGAAGCACCATATACCGATTTTGATAAAAATAATGGTATTGAAAAAGCATCTAAAAACTTAATTACTTTTGATAAAACTGACACTATTGAAAAAGGCGAAAGCCAAACTCTTGATTTAACATTTAACATCGATGAAATGTCATCCTATTTCTATAAGAGAGATAATGGTGATGGCACTAAAGGATGCTATTTCCTTGAAAAAGGTGATTATGTTATTCACTTAGGTCAAAACTCACATGAAGATTTTGATACTTGGACATATAGTAACGCTAATGATATTTTCTATGATAATAAAAATCCAAGACAAAGTGAAAAAGACGGACAAGCTAAATTAGATGTTGATGGTAATCCAACAAATGTAGCTAAAAATGGTGGCGATTTTATTGCTGCCACAAATATGTTCCAATCAAGCAGTGATTTCATGAACGAAGAAGGAATTACAAACTTATCAAGAAAGGATTTAGTTGGCACATATCCAACAACACCTACAGAAGCAGATAGAACATTAAAAGATGTTTACAAAAATGAGTTTGATTCTTATAAGTCTTCAGTTATGGATGTTCGTGAGCATCCAGTTCTTGGTAATCAAAAAGGATCAAAAGTCTGCGATACAAGACCATTCAAAGTTGAACAAAAAGGATTGGTATTATCAAGTTATCGTGGTGTTGATTATGATGATCCTGCTTGGGATGACTTACTCAACCAAATTTCATTTAAAAATGAAAATAACCGTAACCAAATCGGTAAATTATTAGCCTATGGCGCTTATAATACAGGAGCGCTCGACGCAATTAATAAAATCTCTACTGAAGATTTCGATGGTCCTAATGGATTGTCAACATTTGGTAGCAAAAAAGATTGGAGATGGTGTAATTATTCATCTCAAACAATTACAGCATGTACATTTAATCCACGTTTAGCCTATGAAAGAGGCAAAACAATGGGACAAGAAGGCATTTCTAACAATGTCCAAGGTTTATATGCTCCTGGATTGAATTTACATAGATCACCATTTGGAGGAAGAAATGGCGAATACATTTCCGAAGATCCAATTATTACAGGTATTATCGGTGCGAATATTATGTCAGGTGCCGCTGATGGTGGTATTTATACATACATGAAGCACTTTGCTCTTAATGAACAAGAATCAAATAGACAACAAATGGTCATGACTTGGGCAACAGAACAAACAATTCGTGAAGTATATTTAAGACCATATGAAATTTGCACAAAAACAGCTCGTCAAAAATTAAATTATTACAACACCGAAACCAAGAAAAATGAAGTCAAAGTTATTCGTGGTTGTAATGCTGCTATGACAGGATTTAACTGCATTGGTCCTGTTATGTGTTCTCAAAACTGGTATTTAAATACTGGTGTATTGAGAAATGAATGGGGTTTTGAAGGAATGGTCATCACTGACTATGGACCAAAAGTTGAAATGGACCAAATGGTTAGAAGTGGTAATGATTTCTATCTAACTGCTTTCTCTGGAATTAAAGGTCAATCAATGGCGGATGTATTTAAAGATAGTTCTTCAATCACCGCTTTACACTCAATTAGAAAAGCAGTTAAGAATATATGCTATACATTAGTTAACTCAGGTACATATAACGGAATTGCCCCTAACGCAAAATCTTATAGAAAAATTGCAACATGGGAAATCTGGATTAATTATGTATTACCAATTTCAATGTATACAATAACTGCAGGCCTTATTGCTTTAGTTGTAGTAAATTATCTTCAAAATCGTAAAAGAAAAATGTTAGCAGTTGTTGCTTCATCTTCTATAGAACCAACATCTTCAAGTGATGTTGAAGTAGAAGAGCATGATAAATTTGATTTCATCAGAAAACCATTTAGTGAAAAAATAAATGACGCCGATGATGAAACTAAAAATTATTACAACTCCTTAAAAGAACTCATAATGTCATATGGTTTAACTTCTCGTATGACAACAAGTTGTGAAACATTTAAATTCAACAAACATGATTTAGTCAAAATTAGTCTTGTTGGAAAAACATTGCGTGTCTATTTAGCGCTTAATCCAAATGATTATGATGGATCAACGATTAGTGTTAAAGATGTATCTGATAAAAAGATTTATCAAAGCACTCCAGCACTAATTAAGATTAAATCTTCGTTAGCGTTCAAACGCGCTCAAATGCTAATTGCTGATTTAATGCAAAATAAGCAAATCAAAAAGGTAAATTAATAATTATCATTAAAAATGACGGTATATCCATGTGGTCTGCCGTCTTTTTAAATGGCCATTTGTTTTAGCGATTCTCTTAATTCTGTTGTGGATTTATGTGGATTCACCAGAAAATAAGAGAAAAAAGATGTAAATTCTATTGCGGTTGATGAAGAAGCAAATATATTATTTAG
>JBNMLE010000017.1:0-18675 GCA_050874705.1 Bacilli bacterium | reverse complement strand
TCAATATTCCATATATCGCTAATGCACATCCAATCGTTAAAGCAGTATATAAAGGAAAATAACTCGAATAAAATGGATAAAATACCGCGGTGACAAGAAATTGATTAAAGAAATTAAAAATGAAATGAAAAAGAATGCAAGGAATAACAGACATTGTAAATTCATACATAAAACATAATATTAAACCTAAGGCAAATGTATAGACACTTTGAATTAAAACGCTTTGATACACCGCTAAAAAAGATGGTGTAATTAAATTAAGTAGATGAAATGCAGCAAATATTCCTGCACCAGCGACAATTTTGAGCAATCTATTCTCAATTCTTAAACTGTTATAAATGAATAACCTGAACAATATTTCTTCATTAAATGCTGTGAAAATAATTATTAAAACATCTAATATCATGACCCAATTAAAAGTTGATGTAACAATCTCGTTTGCAAAAGGAAACGCAAATAAATTTGTAAAAGCCGCCAATAAGAAAGGGATAAAAAATAAAAGATTCTTAAAATTGATTTTTCCTAACGAAATATTGTATTTAAAAATAAGTCTTAAATAATATCCTGTTAAAAACATTCTTAAACATAACTCTAAGATTGTTATTGCATAACTAGGTAAATAAGATGAAAAATATTGAAAAGGAAATGAAACAACAAAAATAAAAAGGAATGAACTTATTAAAGTATCAGCAACACTAATTCTTACTTGTCTCATTTTTATTAAACACAAACTTTCTAAAAATAAATATACATGGTATTGATAAAACAAATAAAACTATACACCATATTTGAGATGGAGATAAAGCAAAAGCTACACCTCTTGGATCGTCTCTAAAAAATTCGATAATAAATCTAAATATTGCATAAGACATAATGTATATAATCATTGTATATTTTGTAATATTTTTGAATGCAAAAACTAATAATAATGCAGTTAATAAAAACAAAAATATAGCTTCGAGCAATTGAGTAGGTATTCTTTTCCCTTCAACATTTTGAAAAGTAACTCCAATCCAACTATCAGTCATTTTTCCATAACAACATCCCGCTAAAAAGCAGCCAATTCTTCCAACTCCGTGGGCTAATGTAACACATCCAGGAGCAATAATTAATATTTGATCAAATATGTCATTATGTCTTTTTTTATAATAAAAGAAATACATTAAAACAAATGTAATAATTCCACCAATTAAGCCACCATAAAAAGTCATTCCCCAGGTCCATTTGATAGCCTTTTTTTCAATCCATTCGTAGACATTTTCAAATAAACAAGCAAAGACAATTCCAACAAAAACTGTAACAACGCAGACAATTAAAAGATCAACTAGTTCAATCTTTGATAATTTCACTTTTTTTAAGAAATATAATGAAAAAACCAAAACCGCTAATAAAACTCCTAATACAACCATTACTACATATGAATCAATAATGCCGAATAATTTTGGATACATGTCTATATTATCTAATATTAATTTAGATAATTGCAAAATATATAAAAATAATTGAGCAATTTTCAAATATAATCATTTGTTTAATTATTTTTAATCATTTTAAGCACTAATGAAAAAAGATAATCAAAACAATGCTCATTAATTGAATATATTAAATATTATCCACGAAAATAATAATAATAATTATTTAGGACAAAAAATTATGAAAAAAGAAACCGCAGTTATACCTCTAATGCTCTTATTATTAACAGGGTGCACTCCAACTAGTAGCGTGACCCCAACAACATCTTTGACTAGTTCTTCAACTTCAACGTCATCAAGTGAAAGTGAAATTGATTCTAGTAGCGATATTTCATCAACAAGCGAGGAAGAAAAAATGGATATAACAGACTGCAATTCAACTGAACAAACTGATATTTATAAAGAAAATGGTTTTGAGCCACTTTTTGTTGATACAAATTTTAAGAAAGGTTTTAGAGTAACAAAAACTTTTTATAATGATGGCGAATCACCATATCATGATAACAAAAAAATCAATTTTTATAATTTATATCCAAGTGCTTCAAGCTATAACTGGACTATTGCTCAATGGTCATCTAAATATGATTTAATGAGCGATAATGGCTATACATTATCAAAAGACGATACCGGTTTAATTAACACTATAACTGGAAAAGGAAAAATGGTTAACAACAAATTTGTTCCATCAAAACAAATGATTTTTAATTCGATCACTGGTTCGATTGAAATGACTGTTAATAGTTCAATTGAATATGATGCACCACGTACATCAAGTGATCCTTGGGTTCATCTTCTTTTAGAAAATGGAACTCCAACGTTAAAAAGCAAAGAAATATGTTTAAAAGACTATTCACAAATAATAATGGAAGCAAATTATACTGTTACAAGATGTGAAGATAAAATGGATGGAAAAGCTAATCCTAATGTTCACGCCGCTCAACTTGTTTGGTATGTAACTCTTCAAAATAGAAATAAAAACTCAAAAGAATATGGAAAATATATTTGGTTTGGTCTTAATTTGTTCGATAATAGATCGGCAGGCAAAACAACAACATTATATAACCAATTAGATAAAGGCACAGGAACAGGTATTTATTCACCTGGTTCACAAACATATTTGTCGTCCACTGATGGAAAAATCCCAACAGTTGGTCAAAAAGCTAAAGCGAAATTAAATCTTAAAAGCATTGCTGAAGAAGCATTTCTTGCAGGCAAAAAACAAGGTTATTTTGAAAGCACAACATTTGATGATATTTATATCGGTGGAGGAAATTTCGGATATGAAATTCCTGGCACATACGATATAACAACAGTTTTTGATTCAATAAATATTTTTGCTAAATAATATTATCTATTAATAGAATTAAGTTTATTAAATCCATCTGGATAACGCTTTTTAAGTTTCTCAATATTCTTAATTAGTATCTCTTCTAATGATACATTAAGTGCGGTCGCAGCTTCCGCTAAATACCAAGCGACATCGCCTAATTCTTCAATCATCTTTTCTTTATTTAATTCATGACCTTGAGCTAAATGCTTTTTAACAATGTCAATTACTTCACCGCTTTCTCCGCAAAGACCCATAACGCTGTTAATTAAAACATCCTTCTCGTTGAGCGATTTGTTTAATGTAACCATTGCTAATTTTTGATATTCATTAATTTCCATAATTCCGACCTCAAAAAAATTATAAACAAAAGAAATCAAAATTCATTTATTTTATTTACTTGATATCACAAAATATAATCGAGAAACCCCAAAAATGGCGCTCTTTTTGAAAAATGAAACCCCAAAATTGGCGCTCTAAACAAAAAAAGATTCGAATTTAAGCCACTTTTTAAAATTTATTATTTTTTGTTAATAAAAACTGTGAAAAATTAAAGTGTTTACGAACGAAATTGTTTCTAAAAAAACATTGCTTTGATAATTTAGAAGGCAACAAAATTGTTGCTCAAAATAAACTAAGCAAGAACATATAAATTATTAAAAAAGCAGTTTTGTGCTTTTGATAATAAATCTTATTGAAGAAATGTGTCCTTTCTAGTATTATTTATTATCATATGAACGCAATATTATTCTCTGACTCATCAATTGATCCTCTGAGTAATTCTACAGAAATAACAGTATTTGGCATGCCTATATGGCTATGCTGGGTTGTAATTGGAATCTTGCTTTTAGTAAGTGGTTTATTTTCTGCTTCAGAAAATGCTTTTTCAAATTGCAATAAATACCATTTTAAAGTTAAAGCGGATCAAGGCAGTATTACTTCCAAAATTATCGTTAGATTAACAGAAAAATTTGAAGATACACTCGTAAGCGTTCTTGTAGCGAATAACATTGTTCAAACTTTAATGTCATTTATATCAGCGACACTTTTCTATTATGTTGTGCAAGGAACAGGACTTGCAAATTACGAAGCTATTATTTCTACAGTAGTTATGGCTTTTCTAGTTTATATTGTTTCTGATACTGTTCCAAAAATCCTTTCAAAAGCTCTTCCTAATAGAATGGTTATTCTTTTAGCGTGGCCTGATTTTATTATTTCTATTCTTTTATATCCTCTTATATTAATTTTTAGACTTATCTTAAAAGCGGTTCATAAAATATTCAAAATCAAAGATGAAAATATGCTTACAAGAGAAGACTTCATTGAAAAAGCTGATGAAGCTATAAGCGATGAAGATGTAAATAACGAAACCGAACAATTATTTGAACCAAATGAAATGAATATGATAAAAAGGGCTTTTAGTTTCGACACAATTGAAACAAGCCATATCTTTGTTCCGCTTGATAAAATAGAAATGATTGATATTGAGGGGTTAACAATTAAAGATTTGAATAATATCATCATGAAATCAAATCGTTCGCGTTTCCCTATTTATGAAAATGATAGGAAAAATATTGTTGGCATTCTAAGTGTTAATAACTACTTCAAAGAATACGCTGAAGATCCTCATCTTGATGTAAGAAGTGTCATTAATCAACCTTTATTTGTTTTAGACACGATGAAAGTTGATGATGTTTTTGAAGAAATTAACAAAGAAAAAGTCCATATGGCTATTGTCAAAAACAAAAATGATGAAATTATTGGCATGGTCACAATGGAAGATATTTTAGATGAACTTGTTGATGATAAAGATAGAACAAAGAAAGCTGAGGTAAATAAATAATGATTGCAGTCTATATTATTGCCTTAGTTGTTATGATTTTCTTGAGTATGTTCTTTTCAAGTTCGGACATGGCATATGGAAGTGCATCGCTTTCTAGACTTGAAAAGAAAGTGGAAGAAGATCCTAAATCAAAAACAAAAAAACGCGCTCTAAAATTGGCTAAAAACTATGATAAAACCATATCAACGATATTATTGTTTAATGACACAGTTAATGCTGCATTAGATTCTGTTTCAACATTATTAGGTATTACTTTTGCCACCACAATACTTGGTATGGCCTCTAATGATCCAATGATTGAAACTGTTGGTTTAATTTTTTCAATGGTGATTTTAGTAATAAAAATTATTTTTGGAGAAATCATAGCTAAATCAGTCGGTAAAATTAAAAACTATACCTTTGTTAACCTTTATTCTCTTATCATTCAAATATGCTATTACATTACACTCCCAATCACATTCTTAGTTGGTGGATTTGGACAAATTATTACATGGCCAGTTAGAAAAGGAATTAAAGATATTGAAGTAAAAGATGATGAACTTCATGAAATGATCGACGAAGCCGAAGAAGAGGGAATTGTTGATGAAGAAAAAGCGGATTTAATTAGAGGAACAATTGATTATGCATCTACGGAAGCATATGAAATCATGACACCTCGCGCTAAAATATTCGCGGTTGAAAAAACAGATGAATTAGATGATATATTAGCAAATCCAAAAACATTTACATTTTCACGTATTATTGTTTTTGATGATAGCATTGATAATATCGTTGGTTTTGTTAGAAGTAAAAATTTGATAAAAATGAAATTAGAAAACAAAAGCCAAGATATTTCATCAATTATCGAACCAATAACCTTCTTCCCACGTACAACTGAAATTAATGACATTTTGAAATATTTTAGAAACAATAAAACTCACATGAGCGTCATTCTTGACGAATATGGAGGAACAGAAGGAATTATTACCCGTGAAGATATTCTTGAAGAAATTGTTGGTGAAATTTGGGACGAAACCGATGATCCTAATGAACCTGTTGTAGAAAGAGAAGATGGCTCTTACATCATTGATGGAGGAATGAATCTAGAAGACTTCTGCGATTTATTTAATATTGATTTTGATGAAATTGAAACTGAATATGTCACTATTGGAGGATTTATTATCGAATTATTAGATGATAGATTCGCTAATGTAGGTGAAGAAGTCAATTATAAAAACCTTTCAATGAAAGTCATTGCTGCTGGGAAACATCACACAGTTAAAAAACTTCTTGTTATGCCAATTAAAGAAGAAGAATAATGTTTATTCAAAGTTGTTCTTTACTTTTAATATTTTTATTAATTCAGCTGAATTATTGACTTTTAATAAATCTTCTGTTTTTTCGTAATTCAAATAGACAATATTATTTGCTTCTTTCTTAATTTCGCTCATTACTTGACTCAAAACAACTGTTTTCCATTTCTTCTAATACCGGTTATTGCTTTTGCTAATAAAATCAAAAAAACTGTTCACTACTACTGAACACTTTTACAAACAAGTAATTAAAACTGATACAAACATATCAGCAAAAATCTATTTGGTGGATCAGCAAACAAATGGTTTCGTCAGTTGCCGCCAAAGCAGAATCTCTTTTGTTATTTTTTGGAAAAATATTTGCTTCTATAATTTGTATTATGAAATGTGTATTGCATTTTTCCAACCCAAAACTTTACGATTTATGCATTTTTCCAACTTGTGCAGTGAATATTTTTGATAAAAAAAATCGAATTATTAAACGAAAGATTGCCAAAAAACAAAAAAACGATTCCGCAAAGGAACTGAATTTTGATACAAACGACTATCTTAAGTTATAACAAAGATATTTCGATGAATAATCAATTTGGTGGATCTAACCGGGATCGAACCGGCTACCTCCTCGTTGCGAACGAGGCGCTCTCCCAGATGAGCTATAGACCCAGTGCATATTATTTTAATAATAAAAACATCCCTTTTTCAAGGTTATATTAAAGTATAAGTTTAATAATTTTCAAAAACAGCACTTCCAAAAACATTATTATAATTAACAGTTATTCTTCTTTTACTTAAATCATTTCTTTTATCGGTAGTTTCAATATCTAGCCAAACAGAAACATAATCATCGCTGCCATATGTAATATTATATAAAAGAGATGTTGCTCCCATATGTCCTTTTACAATTGTTCCACCTATTGATGTTGGATCTGATTGAGACAATTTGCTATTATGCCATTCAATTACGTAATTATCATAATCGGCGTGTGTTACCACTATTTCATTGTCTTTTCTTTCTTGAACAATTAAATTGCATTTCCATTGTCCTTTTGTTAAACCTTCTGTTCTGCTTTTTGGATTTTCTAGTTGTATATACTTGAATTCAAAATAAGTATTGTCATTAAAAATATCATTTTCACCGTTTGTGTGAGATTTCAATTTATATGTTCCTTCAACTAAACCAAAAGGACTGTCTGTTTTTGAAGGATAACCGCATGAACCAAGCAAACTGCATAACAATATTGTTAATAAAACATTTGTTTTTTTATAAATATCTTTTTGTTTATTATATCATTTAGTAAATACAAAATGATTCAAAATACCTACAAAATAAAAATCAAGTCTATTAAAAAAATATTAATTAAGTAAAATCAATAATATGAAAACTTCTATTGCTGTTATTGATATGAAAGCTTTCTATTCCTTCTTCGAATGTGTTGAAAGAGGATTAGATCCTTTTAAGACTCCATTAGTGGTTTGTGATGCATCAAGAGGCGAAGGAACTATTGTTCTTTCAGTCACACCTTATTTAAAAAATATGGGTGTTCCATCAAGATGTAGAAAAAGAGAACTCCCAAATATTCCTAACATGATATATGCAGTTCCTCAAATGAAAAAATATATTGAAAAAAGTGCAGAAATTGTATCGATTGTATTAGATTTTGTTGGAAGTGATGACATCCATGTGTATTCAATCGATGAGCTTTTTGTTAATCTTGGACCATATTTAAAAATGTATGGAAAAACTCCAAAACAATTAACAAAAACGATATTAGATACAATTTATACAAAAACAAAATTAGTGGCCACTGCAGGAATTGGTGAAAATATGCTTATGGCTAAACTTGCGCTCGATTTAGATGGAAAGAAAAAACCACCTTATATTGCCGAATGGACTCAAAAAGATATTAAAGAAAAATTATGGAAAATTAAGCCTCTTTCAAAAATGTGGGGAATATCAATCGGATACGAAAGAAGACTAAACGCAATGGGAATATATTCTGTTGGTGATTTAGCAAATGCACCAAAAGAATTATTAATTGAAAAATTTGGCGTATTAGGCGAGCAACTTTATGAACATGCTAACGGAATTGATAATACAAATATTAGGGAAAAATATATTCCAAACGAAACAAGTTTTTCTCTTGGGCAAGTTCTCCATGAAAATTACACCAAAGATGAAGCAGAAATGCTTATTAAAGAAATGAATGATGACTTATCAACGAGATTAAGAAATCATAAATTAAAAGCATCTACTGTTTTTATAGGAATTGGTTATGATTATGATGACAAAGAAGGCGGCTTTTCTCATAGTGTTAAATTAAATTTTCCAACCGATGATAGCGAAGTATTTTCAAAAGAATTTTTAAGAATATTTAGAAAATGCATCGGTCATCATTTTACAAGACGAATCTATATCTCTTATGGAGGTCTTACAAAAACTGATTATGATCAATTATCTTTGTTTGAAGATGAAAATGTTTCAAAAGAAAGAAAAGAACTTCAAAAGACAATTGATAATATTAAAAACAAATTTGGCGATAATAGTGTTCTTCGCACTTCTTCATTACTTAAAAAGTCCACCGCTAAAGAAAGACATAATCAAATTGGAGGGCATAAAAAATGAGTGGTCGTGGAATGAAAAAATGGGCTCCATATGCTTCGCTAATTGAGCAATCAACTTGTCTAGAAAAAATGCGCTATGAAAAAAATAAAATTGAAAAGCCAAAAATATCTAGTGGAGAAGCCGAACAAATAAACGCAATATTATCTTCATATAATAAAGAAGAAGTAGTAATTACATATTTTTATGATGGCTACATTTATAAATTAACAACAACAATTAAGAGAATTGATATTCTTAATAAAACGCTAATTTTAGATACAGGAAAAATACCTTTTTCAGCATTAATAAAAATTGAATACAAAAATTCCAATAAATTCTATTTCTAGTTAGTTAATATTATGTATTGATGTGGGGGCATTCTTTTACCCCCTTATAAGATTGTCTCTACATTAATGCACACAAATTATATAAAAAAGAATATAATTCCCTAGAGGGGAAAGGGAACAATGAGGGAGAAATTAGAGAAAAACATAATCGATCTTCAAAACGGCAATGTTAATAGTTTAGGAACAATTTACGATTTAACAAGCAAAGGCGTTTTCACATTCGTTCTTCCAATTGTTAAAGACTATTCTCTCGCAGAAGATGTAATGCAACAAACATATATAAAGATATATGAAAACGCTAACTCTTATAAGAAGGGAACAAATGCAAGAAACTGGATATTAACAATTGCTAAAAATATCGCTATTAACGAATTTAATAAAAATAAGAAAATTGTTAACTGCTCGTTCAGCGATGATGATTATGTGCCTGATGGAATATGCTCACTAGATGAAAGTAAAGATACTCCGATAATCAATTTAGCGAATGAAATTCTTCCACCAGATGACTTCAGAATCGTCATTATGCATATTGTCGGTGAATATAAGCATCGTGAAATCGCAGAAATACTGAATTTACCGCTCGGAACAGTTACATGGAAATACAATAACGCATTAGATAAACTAAGAAAAGAAATTGAAAAAAGAGAAAAAAATGAAGAAAAAAGACTTGGAGAACTTAATTAAGAAAGAAGGCAATAAAATCGTATTTGATAAAAAATATGAAATTTTTAGCCAACTTGGAATTAATGTAGATAAGTCTTATTCATTAAATGAAAATTTGCAAATAGAAAATAGCATTTCAAAAGAAGCTAGCAAACTAATTCCAGATGTCAAAGACAAAGTGTATGCTTCTTTAAATATAGAAAATAAGAAAAACAACATTTGGTCATTTATTAAAAAACCATCTTTCTATGGTCCTGTTTTATCCTTATGTTTATGCGCAGTTGTGTGTGGTTCTATTTTTATTAATAGAAATATGAATGAAAATACTATTGAGCCCACTATCGCACCAATGCAATCAAATACTGTTGATTTAAAGATTACTTCCGCGAGTAAAAAATATAATCCAGAAGTTCTTTATACAGTAAACACAAATGGCATTGTTGATTCTAGTAAAATTATCTCATTAAATGATGCTTCTACAAACATTGTTAATCAAATTAATAGCGACAATCAAACAACTGAAGACTTTGTTCTTAATTATTTAAGTAAAGCATTAGATTTTGGATATTTAGAAAGATTAAATATCAACGAATACAATGAAATATGCATTGATCTTTCTTCTTCAACAGCCGATGAGGAATATACAAAACAATCATCCGCAAAATTAACTGAATTAATTGATAAATTTTCATACGAAAATAAAGTTGTTATTAAATACACATCAAATATCATCAACGAAGTCGCTAGCGATGTTGATTCAGAATTATTAGTTTTGATTAAACAAGCTTATTACATAACAACAAGAGTTTTTACAAAGAAAGATGGAACATCTTCAAAATTCTTTGCATTTTCAAACAATATTAATGATTGGATTGAAAAATATAAAACCTTTGATGTTGATGATATGGAAGACTATGTTGAATTCTTAGTCAAACTTGAAGACACAATTTCTAGCGAAGAAAAAAGAGAGATGTTCTTAAATGATATTGATCGATTAACTCCATATTTAGATTTTTCTGAAAAATTATCATTCCATTTTTCAAATCTTAAAAACAAATTTGATGAATTTATAGCTTTTGCAAAAGAAAAAGGAATTGAATTTAAAAACGATTTTGAAGATCTTGAATGTCCACCATGGGATTGGTGGGATAGTTATGATTTTAAAGAAGACGACTATTTTAATCCACATCATCGCAATTTCAGAGAAGATGAGCAACCAAAATATGATTTCGATGAATTTATACAATATTTGAATGATTATATTTTCACTTATTCTGAGTGCAAAACTAAAAATGATTTTGAGGATAAGTGTAAAGAAATGGTTTCTAAATTAGAAGATATATGTGAATGTTATGAAGATTTGGTTGATGAAATTGATGAAGGTTTTAACTTCATATTAAGAAACGCTGAAAGCGGTCATTATTACAACAAAGATGAAAAATTTGAGGATAACCGTCACGAAAAACCATCTGGATGGGATGATGAATTCGATGATTGGTATGAAAACCGCCATCATCAAGGACATCATTAAAAACCACTCAGCATAACGCGTGAGTGGTTTTATTTTTTTAATAATTTTAATTAGAAAGCCCAATTACCATCTTTGAAGATTTGGACTTTTCTTCCATCTCTTGTATAACCAACGATATTTAAATCTTTTGAGCCAATCATAAAGTCGACGTGAATTGAGGCGTCGTTAATTCCCATTTCTTTGAGTTCTTCTTTTGTGTATTTTTCATAATCTCTTACACAATTTGTAAATCCCATACCCAAAGCTAAATGGCAAGCGGCATTTTCATCATATAATGTGTTATAGAATAAAATGCCAGTGTTATTAATTGGTGAATCATAAGGCACAAGTGCACATTCACCTAAATATCCAGCATTAGGGTCCATATTAATCATATGTTTAAGAAGTTCTTCGCCTTTTTCTGCGTGAACTTCCACTGCTTTGCCGTTTTCAAATCTAATTGAGAAATTTTCAATTAATTCTCCTTGATAAGAAAGTGGTTTTGTTGAATAAACAATACCTTCTGCTTTTCCTTTTGCAGGAGATGTAAAGGCTTCTTCACTTGGAATATTTGGATTAAAGAATATTCCTCTTCCCATTGTTTTTTCACCACCAGCGAGCCAATCAACATTTGGAAGTAACCAAACCTTGAAATCTGTTCCATTTGAGCTTGTATAATGGAGATAATCAAGATTTAAAGAGTTTAAATATGCTGTTCTTTTTGCTAAATCAGCATTGTGTTCTTCCCAAGCTTTAATTGGATCTTCACCGCATCTTGATGTTTTTAAAATTGCATCCCATAAAGCTGCGACAGCTTTATTTTTTGGTAAATCTGGAAATACTTTTTTAGCCCATGCAGGAGATGCAGCACCAGCGATAACCCATTGATATTTATTTTCTCTTAAATCTCTAAATGGTTTAATAACTGGAAATTGAGCCTGACGAATCTTAGCAACTTTGGCTTGATTAACACCTTTAAGTGCATCAGGATCGCTTGATTCAATATAAATCATAACTGGAAGTTTATCTGTTAAATATTGTTGTCTTGCAAGTTCAACACTTCCAATTTCGGAAAGAGCTTTAAGTGAAGCTTTTTTATAAGCAACTTTTGAAGCTTTATCGCTTCCCCAACGAACATTAACTTTGTGCGCTCCAAGTTTGTAGCAATCTTCCATGATGTAGCAAACTAATTCTTCTTGGTCGACGTTAGCATAGATTTCAACATCTTGTCCTTTTTGGACATTTCCACCAACTTTGGCGATCAAATGAGCGTATTTCTTAAGAATTGATTTTTTCATAATTTTTACCTCGGGCATATTCTATCATAACAACAAAAAGTAAACTAACTATATTATAAAAAAATCACCTTTCGGTGATTAAATTAAGCGACTGATAAGCAACTTATCAAGATGGCTAAGAACATAAATGCGATTACAAATCCAAATGTTAACCATGTAATAATTTTTTCTGAACCGCGTTCTTTTGATTTAACAAAGATGTTCATTCCACCACCTGTAATAGCACCGGAAGCACCTTCTGATTTACCACCTTGAAGAAGGGATAAAACAATGATAATGAGTGCAACGATTAAGAATATTATGTCATACCAATTCATAGCTTACTCCTTTCAAGATTGCTTTAATATGATTGCACATATTTTTATATAAAGCAAATGCTTTATTTATTTATTGAGGCTCTATAGTCTAAAATTATGTCTCTAATTTCCGCTGCTCTTTCAAAATCAAATTCCTTTGCAGCTTCTTTCATTTCTTTTTCTAAACGCTTAATTTCTTTATTGATTTCGGTCAATGAAGCGTTCTTAGAAACTTTCTTTATCTTCTCAGCTTCTGTTTCAATATTTTTAATTGGAGGTCTTATTTCTTTAATAATTGTTTGAGGAACAATTCCATTATCTTCATTATATCTTTCTTGAATTTGTCTTCTTCTATTTGTTTCATCTATGGCTTGCTTCATAGAGTCAGTCATTCTATCAGCGTACATTATAACAAGACCATTTTTATTTCTTGCAGCACGTCCAATAACTTGAATTAATGATGTTGTAGAACGAAGGAAACCTTCCTTATCAGCATCTAGAATTGCAATTAAAGAAACTTCAGGAATATCAAGTCCTTCTCTAAGAAGATTAATGCCCACTAAAACATCATACTTTCCTTTTCTTAATTGATATATAATTTCGCTTCTTTCAAGAGTCTTTGTTTCATTGTGAAGATAAGCAACTTTTATGCCTTTTTCTTTCAAAAACGCCGTCAAATCCTCAGCCATTCTAATAGTAATGGTTACAATCATTACTCTTTCATTGCGTTCCATTCTTTGATGAATTTCATATAAAAGGTCATCAATTTGTCCAAGGCTTCTTCTAACTTCAATTTTAGGATCAAGAAGACCTGTAGGACGAATAATTTGTTGAACATATGTATTCCCGGCTTTTTCAAGTTCATATTGTCCTGGGGTAGCGGATGTACAAATAACTTGAGGAATCAAAGCTTCAAATTCATCAAATTTTAATGGTCTATTATCTAATGCACTAGGCAAACGGAATCCATATTCAACAAGAGTTTCTTTCCTGCTTCTATCTCCATTATACATTCCTTTAATTTGAGGGAATGTGACGTGAGATTCATCGACAATTAAAAGGAAATCTTTTGGGAAATAATCCATTAAAGTAAAAGGCCTTGAACCCGCTGGTCTTTGGTCAATATGTCTTGAATAGTTTTCAATACCAGGACACATTCCAAATTCAAGCATACTATCCATGTCTTGCTTTGTTCTCATTTCAAGTCTTTCTGCTTCAAGAGGTTTGTTATTATCTTTAAAATATTGAAGTCTTTCTTTTAATTCCTCTGATATAGTTTCCACTGCTTTTTTAATTCTTGCATTTGTGGATGCATGATCATAAGCAGGGAAAAATGGAAATGTCTTAAATTGATATTTAACTTCACCAGTTAATACATCTACTTGAGCTATGCTTTCAATTTCATCTCCAAAAGTGTCAATGCGAATAACATATTCTTTTGTATGAGGAGGAGCAACTTCAATTACATCTCCTCTGACTCTAAATGTTCCGGGTTTTAAATCGATATTATTTCTTTCATATTGAGCATCAATTAATTTTAAGAAAAATTTATCTCTATCAAGTTCTTCACCAACACGAATTTCAAAAGCAAGGTTTCTATATTCATCAGGATCAGTTAAACCATAAATTGAAGCAACGCTAGCAACAATAATTGTATCTTTTCTTTCAAGAATAGAATTAATTGCACTGGTTCTAAGCATCTCAATCTCTTCATTCATTACAGCGTTTTTATCAATATATGTATCTGATTTAGGAAGATATGCTTCAGGTTGATAAAAATCGAAGTTTGAAACAAAATATTCAACTCTATTATTTGGAAAAATCTCTTTAAATTCCTCATATAATTGGCCCGCAAGTGTTTTGTTGTGGACAATAACTAATGTAGGTTTTTGAACTTTTTCAATTACATTTGAAACAGTAAAAGTCTTTCCTGTTCCAGTCGCACCTAAAAGAACTTGGAATTTTTTACCACTTTTTATTCCTTCAACAAGTTCTTTAATAGCTTCTGGTTGATCACCAGTTGGTTTATGTTTTGAAACTATTTTAAATAATTTTTCTTCCATTATTTTAATTCAGTATTTCTTGCAAGCATATCAAGATATGCATTTATAAATCCATCAATATTTCCGTCCATGACTTCATCAACATCGCTTTCAGAATAATTTGTACGGTTATCTTTAACCATTGTATAAGGACAAAATACATATGAACGAATTTGACTACCCCATTCAATATCTTTTTGTTCACCAACAATATTTTTAAGAGCGTTTTGTTTCTTTTCCATTTCAATTTGATAAAGTTTGCTCTTAAGCATATTCATAGCCATTTCTTTATTTAAAAGTTGGCTTCTTTCAACTTGGCAGGAAACCACGATACCAGTTGGAATGTGTGAGATTCTAACTGCGGTTTCGACCTTATTAACATTTTGTCCACCAGCTCCACCTGAACGATATGTATCAACACGAATATCTTTGCCTTCAATCTTGATGTCAATATTGCCTTCAAATTGAGGAACAACGTTAATTGAAGCAAAGGAAGTGTGTCTTCTCTTGTTTGCATCAAAAGGAGATATTCTTACTAATCTATGAACTCCTTTTTCGCTTTTTAAAAGGCCGTATGCATTTTTACCTATAATTGATAAAGTCATTGATTTAATACCAGCTTCTTCACCAGGTTGGAAATCAATAACTGAATATTTCATATGATGTCTTTCGCACCATCTTGTATACATTCTAGCAAGCATATCGGCCCAGTCTTGAGCTTCTGTTCCACCTGCTCCACTATGAATTTCTAAGATAACGTTTAATATATCAAATTCGCCTTTGAAATGTAATTTTTGTCTGAATTCTTTTATTTCTTTTTTTAAATCAACAATCATTTCTTCAATGAAATTTTTTGTATCTTCATCATCATCTGTTGTTGCAAATAAAAGATCTTTTATATCATTAAATGATTTTTCAATTTTTAAATACGTATCTCTTTCATCTTTGACATCATTAAATTCGTCGATTACTTCAAGAGCGTGTTTTTGGTCACCCCAAAAATTTTCTTTGTTTTGTTCTTTCTCTAATTCATCTATTTTTTTATTTAAGAAAGCGAGGTCAAAGAGAATCACCGAGTCTATAGTATTGCTCAGTTATATCATTAAATTCTAACTTGAGTTCTTGTAGCTCTTTCATTATTCCTTATCCTTGCTTTCAACATCTGAAGCTTCTTCAGGGTTTGGTTTTTGTGAATTATTTGCTTCTACTGGTTTACGAATTTGAACAACAACATTTAAAAATTTAAATGCAGCATCAAGGGAAATGTTTTCTAAACATTCTCTAAATAATTGTTGTCCTTCATTAACATAGTCTTGAAGAGGGTTAACATTACCATATGATCTTAAATGAATACCTTCACGAAGTCTTGCCATTGTATCAATTTGTTTTGTCCAGTTTTGGTCAATTGTTTGAAGAGCAATTTCTCTTTCAACTTGATTAGCAATATCGCTTGGCCATTGTTTACGTCTTACTTGGTAAATATCGTATAAAGTATCGCCTAAATCTTGACCTGCTTCTTCTACAGGTGATTCATCATATGCAGATACTTTAAAGCTTCCTTCAGGCATGAACTTCGGTTCAAGCAATAAACGAAGTTGTTCACCATCAATTAATCCATCTTTGCTGTCATTTGGAACAGCTTTATGAGCAAGAACAAGTCCAGCAGTTGAGAAAAATTCGCTTATTAAATCATCAATATTATCCGCGAACATAATTGCGTCGCGTTTTTCATAAATAGCTTTTCTTTGTCTAGAAATAACATCATCATAATCGAGAAGATTTTTACGAATATCAAAGTTTTGTCCTTCAATTTGTTTTTGAGCATTGGTAATAACACTACTAAACATTTTTGATTCAAGAGGTCCTTCTCCAAATGATTCGATTCTCTTTTGAATGCTTTCAGAAGCAAATCTTCTTAAAAGATCGTCATCAAAAGAAATATAAAAACGAGTAAAACCAGGATCACCTTGACGACCACTACGACCACGTAATTGGTTATCAATACGACGCGATTCATGACGTTCAGTACCGAAAACACAAAGTCCGCCTAAAGCGCGAACTTCGTCATTAATTTTAATATCTGTTCCACGACCTGCCATGTTAGTGGCAATTGTGATAGAACCTTTTTCACCAGCATGGGAAATAATTTCAGCTTCGCGAGCGTGGTTTTTAGCGTTCAATACTTCATGTTTTAATCCTTTACTAGTGAGCAAATTAGAAACTTCTTCGGAAGATTCAACGCTGACAGTACCAATAAGAATTGGTTGTCCTTTTTCATGTCTTTCTTTGACTTCTTCAACTAACGCTGCAAGTTTTTCAGCCTTATGAGCATAAATATAATCTAATGCATCAATTCTTTGAATTGGTTTGTTAGTTGGAATTTGAACAACACGCATGTTGTAAATTTTTTGGAATTCTTCTTCTTCTGTTTTCGCTGTACCTGTCATACCTGACATTTTTGTGAAAAGACGGAAAAAGTTTTGATATGTAATTGTCGCAAGAGTAACTGTTTCTTGTTTAATTTCAACGCCTTCTTTTGCTTGAATAGCTTGTTGAAGGCCATCTGAATATTCACGACCTTTTAAAATACGACCCGTGAATTGGTCAATAAGTTGGATTGTATGATCAGCATCGACCATATATTCAACATCTCTTGCCATAATATAGTTAGCTTTAAGAGCTTGATAAATTCTATGAACTAAATCTTGATGTTCTGGATCATAAAGGTTTCTAATACCAAACATTCTTTCAGCTTTTAAGCTTCCTTCTTCAGTTAAGCTTGCTGTTTTATCTTTAATATCGATATCAAAATCTTTGTCTTTTTTAAGAGTTTTAACGAATCTATCAGCGACAGTATATTGAGAAGCGGTTGCTTTTGCACCACCAGAAATAATTAATGGTGTTCTTGATTCATCAATTAAAATTGAGTCAGCTTCATCGATAACTGCATAATTAAGTCCACGTAAAACGCGTGCATTTGGTGATTTAGCCATATTATCACGAAGATAATCAAAACCAAGTTCGGAGTTTGTTGTATAAGTAATATCACATAAGTGAGCTTGTTTCTTTTGTTGAGGAGTAAGCTCTCTTAAGTTACAACCAACAGTTAAACCTAAGAAACGATAAACTTGTCCCATCCAATCAGCATCACGAGAAGCAAGGTATTCGTTAACTGTAACAACATATGCACCTTTTCCAGCAAGAGCATTTAAATAAATTGACATTGTTGCGGTAAGAGTTTTACCTTCACCAGTTTTCATTTCAGCAACATCGCCATCATGCATAACAAGCGAACCAATAATTTGAACTTTAAATGGAAATTGATGAAGTGTTCTCCAGGCTGCTTCACGAGCAACTGCGAATGCTTCATATTTGATATCATCAAGTGTTGCTCCGTTAGCGAGTAATTGTTTAAAGTATGGAGTTTTAGCTCTAAGTTCTTCATCGCTTAAAGCACGCATATCCTTTTCGTATGCAATTACTTTTTCTGCTTCACGTTCATATTTTTTTAATACACGAGCATCGACTCTAAATAGTTTTTCAATAAAATTGGCCATAAATCACTCCCAATAATAACTTTGATATTTTAGCATTTATTAAATGCTTAAACAATATAAGAGAACGCTAAAATTTGCAATAATTCTTATGTTTTGGTTGATTAGTCTTACTTAACACCAAAACACTGATTTTTTTAGGCTTAATTGGTTTTAATAAATTTATCATTGTTCTGATCGTTGATCCACTTGTAAAAACATCATCAATTAGTAACACTTTTTTGTCTTTTAAAAACTCAGCATTTTTGATTTTAATAATATCTTTAATCATACTTCTTTCATTAAATGATAAATCCGATTGTTTCATGTCTTTTTCCTTATAAAAACAAGTATATATCGGCATTTTTAAGTTTTTAAAAATTGTTATAACATGATTAAAACCTCTTGTTTCATCATGACTAATATAAGATGGTGCAGGAACTAAAATAG
>JBNMLE010000016.1:0-18995 GCA_050874705.1 Bacilli bacterium | reverse complement strand
TAAAAATTTTATAACAATTCTTAACATTTTTATGGGTATAAAAAAAGAGATACTCCACTATTTCGTATCTCTTTTTGTACATTTAATCTAAGTCAAGATCTTTTAATTTATCAAATCGCGAGTCGTACTTTTCTTCCTTACTTTTTGAGTATTCGTCTTCGCTCATTACAACATATCCATCGCCACTTGATGGCAATTTCTCACCTTCCATTTTTGGCGAAACTGGTATAGAAGCAGATAAAAGATTTAAAGCATATTCGTCCATATTTATAATGTTTGATTTTATATTAATTATATCAGTGTCTTCTTCATCATAAGACGAACCAAAATGATATTCTTCTTTTGCTATAATTACCTTTGGAAACTCTTTTAACGAATATACACTTTTTAAAATCACATCCGCTTTAATTTCAAGAAACACATCAACAAAATCTTCATAGGAAGAGGCGTGAATTTTTGCAATTAATTTGTCTACAGAAACAAGAGGAAATACACACTTAAAAGTATCAGGAATAATGATTTCTTCTTCTAATTCTAATGGCTTTTTAGAAAGCTGGTTTACATTGATTCTCATTTTCTTAATTCAGCCTTAAATTTATTTTCAAGAGTTTTGATAATCGATTCTTGAAGGGATGTTAAATCAGCATCTGTAAGAGTTTTATCCATAGATGAAAAACTAACTGAGAACGCGATTGAATAATATCCTTGTTTAATGTGTTCACCTCTATAAACATCAAATATATCAACACATTTGATCAATTCACGATTAACTTTCTTGATTTCTTGAATAATTTGATTTGCGCTTATTTCATCGCTTACCACCATCGCAAAATCTCTTTTAACAACTGGGAAGCGAGAGAAATTTTCCATCTTCTTTTGTGATGTTCTTATATTAAATAAGACATCAAGATTCATTTCTAAGACAATTGGTGAAACATTTCCTAATCCGTACTCACTAATAATATTTGGGTGAAGTTCGCCTAAGAAACATAAAACTTTACCATCAGCTTTGATAATAGCGGATTTGCCTGGATGGAGTTCTTTTATGTCAGCTCTTTCATATGTGTATCGTTTTTCATCAATACCGAAGAGTTTTAATAAACCATCCACTATTCCTTTCATATGATAGAAGGAATATTCTTTACCATCTAAATAACTTTGTCTTAAATCATTACCAGAAAGAACAATGGCTAAATGAGAACACATTTTATTTTCTTTGGTAAATAAATCACTAACTTCGAAGAAGGCAACATTATTATTTCCATGATTAATATTATAGGAAAGTATATTCAATAATGATGGAAGGATATTTGAACGAACATATTCATGTTCATCTGACAATGGATTAACAATTTTATAACATTCATCTTTATTTAATAAATTAAATAATTTTGTTTCTTTCTCTCTAATTAGAGAATAAGAAAGTTGCTCATCAATTCCAAGACCTCTTAAATAACTTCTAACAATTCTCTTTTTAGCAAGTCTTTCATCAAGTCCACCAAGGGAAAGTGTCATGCTAGGAAGTTCGCTTCTAACATTTTCAAATCCTAAAATACGAATTACTTCTTCACTTAGGTCTGCTTCTCCTTGAATGTCGATTCTATGATTTGGAATTTTACAAACTAATTTTTCTCCATCATCTTCAACTTCTATATAAGCGCGTTTTAATGCGCTAACAATTTCATCATGGCTAAACATTGTGCCAAGACGGTTATTAATATATTTAGAAGTTGTTTCAATAAATAATGGTTTATATTCTTCTTTTAAATAAGTATTAGTATTTCCAATTTCTTTTGCGTTACATAAATCTTTTAATAATGAAGACGCTAAAACAAGAACATCTTCGTATTGATGAGGGTTAATACCTTTAACAAATCTCATTGATGAATCGCTTGAAAGAGCAAGACGAATAGATGTTCTTCTCACACTAGCAAAGTCAAAATTTGCGGCCTCAATAGCGACATTTTTAGTATTTTCATCAACTTCGCACTCTTTTGAGCCCATTACTCCACCAAGACACATAACTTTGTTATCGCTTGTGATAACAATATCGCCTTTTTGAAGCGCATATGTCTTATCATCGAGAGCAACAAATTCTCCTTCATAATCATCTTTGACAATTAATTCTTGTTTTGGAAGCTTATCAAGGTCATACATATGCAATGGTTGACCTGTTAAAAGCATTACATAATTTCCAATATCAACAATATTGTTGATAGAACGTATGTTGTTAGCGCGTAAAATATCGCTTAACCATTTTGGTGAAGGTTTAACGCATAAATCTTTCACAACTCTAATTGAAAATTGTGGGCAGAAAGATGTTAATGAATCAACGCTGAAATGTAATGATGTATTACATTCATCCTTAATAACAGGAATATGAACCTCTTTTTCAAATAATGTTCCAAGTTCCTTAGCAACATTATAAGCGCTATAAAGATCGCTTCTATTAGCAAGAAGCTTTAAATCTAAAATGTGGTCATCAAGACCTAAAAGTTCAAGAACGTTTTCACTTCCAACGACAAAATCATCAGGTAGTTCTTCAATTCCTTCTTTTTGCTTATCGCTTAAAAATTTAGCGTCAACACCGAGTTCAAGAAGTGAACATAGCATTCCTTCGCTTTCATGTCCTCTTACTTTGCCTTTTTTAATTGTTCCACCAGGAAGCTTGCATCCATCAACCGCAACAATTACTTTAAGCCCTTTCCTAACATTAGGTGCTCCACAAACAATGTGTAAAATGCCATATTTTCCAGCATTAACAGTTGTTAAATGAAGATGGTCACTATCAGGCATATTTTCGCAAGTAAGGACTTCTCCAACAACGAGTTTACTTCCACTTGCAAGAGAAGTAACGCTTTCAACTTCAACACCTGCAAATGTTAATCGATGTACGATTTCATCGACACTTATAGAAGATAAATCAATATATTTTTTAATTAAATTTAATGATATTTTCATAATCTTACTCCTTATTTGCGGGTGAATTGTTCGATAAAACGAACATCGCCTTGATATATTTTTCTTATATCGTCGATGCCATATCTAAGCATAGCAACACGTTCAATACCAATACCAAAAGCAAAACCAGAATATTCTTTTGGATCGTAACCAGACATTTCAAGAACGTGTGGATGAACCATACCTGCACCTAAAATTTCGATAAATCCTGTGCCTTTGCAAATTGGGCATCCCTTTCCATGACATTCCATGCAGGAAATGTCAACTTCAACAGATGGTTCTGTGAATGGAAAATATGATCCGCGGAAGCGAACTTCGCGCTTTTCGCCAAACATTTTTCTTAAGAAAAGTTCTAATGTAGCTTTTAAATTGCCAAAATTAATATTTTTTCCAACGACTAAACCTTCTACTTGTCCAAATTGATGAGAATGGGTTGCGTCATCATCGTCTCTTCTAAAACATTTTCCGGGGCAAATAATTTTAATTGGTTCTCCTTTTGCTTCATCCATAACATGAGCTTGAGCAGGAGATGTGTGAGTTCTTAATAATACATTTGGAGTAATATAGAAAGAATCTTGCATTTCACGTGCTGGATGATTGTGAGGAATGTTCATTCTTTCAAAGTTAAAGTAATCTGTTTCAACATCTGGTCCTTCTTTAACTTCATAACCCATTGAAACAAATATATCCATCATTTCATCCATAATCATATAAAATGGATTAATTCCACCCATATGATAATTAACACCTGGCAAAGTTATATCAATTTTCTCTTTTTCAAGTTTTTCTTTTAATGCTTTTTCATTTATTTCTTTTTCTTTGCTAGCAAAAAATTCGGCGACTTCTTTTTTAGCTTTATTAATTGCTTGTCCAAAAGCGGCTTTTTCTTCACCATTAAATTCTTTAATATGCGACATCATCGCACTTAAAGGCGATTTTTTCGACATATCCTTTTCATTAATTTCTCTTAAAGCATTTTTGTCTTGAGCGGTTTTAATTTTTTCGATGATATCTTGCTTTAACTGCTCTATTTTTTTAATAACTTCTAGCATAATTACCTCCTATAAACAAAAATAAAATGACACTAGGAACGAATTTCTCCGTGGTGCCATCCTTTTTCCATTCAATTTTGAATTTAGCTCTAAGTCTTAACGCGACCAACGTTCTACATTACATAGAATTGCTCCAAGGTGAATTCCCTTGACTATTTAATGTGTGGGTTCCACTATTCCACATTCCCTATTTAAACAGCTTACCAAGGTACTACTTCTTTTCTCAGCATTATGATTATAGCATAATCAATTATTAATAATTCAATCAATTTTACATAAAACAATAATCAGAAGAATAAAATTATTTTAATTCATACATTAATATTGCTCCCGCGATAGCGACATTAAGCGATTCAATATCATTAATATCAATTCTTAATCTAACATCACTTAATGATAAAATTTCATTTCTAACGCCACGAGATTCGTTGCCTAAAACTAAAACAAATTTATCTTTTTTATTTAATTTATCTAATGTAATTGAACCTTTTATTTCAGTGGCAATTATTTGATAATCTTTTAATTTTTTTAAATAATTAAAATCTTTTTGGATAATATTTAATTTAAAAATGGCTCCTTGTGATGCTTGAATTACTTTTTCATTGTAAATAGAACAGCAATTTTTAGAAACTATAATATCTTTATAAGAAAACGCTAAAGCGGTTCTTAATATTGTACCAAGATTGCCAGGATCACTAACATCATCTAAATATAAGATTTTATTCGAAGAAATATGTTTTTCGTCATTATATTTAACGACCGCTAAAACACCTTGAGAATTCTTTAATAAACTAATTTTATTTAAAATATCTTCACTAATAATATATTGAGGAATATTTTCAGGAATATTATCTATTTGTTTTAAAGTGAAAATTGATTCAACTTTATTATTATTCAAAGCCATTTCTAATAAATGAAAACCTTCAACAATAAATTTTCTTTCTTTTTCTCTTATATTATTTTTATATAGTGATAATACATCTTTGATTTTGCTATTTTGTTTAGACGTTATGTAATAAATCATTATTTATATATTCCTTTTCGAAGTTTCTTTTTTAATTCATAATAGTTAGGACAATATTTTAGCACACATCTATAAAATAATTTTTGATGATTTCTATGATAATGATGAGCGAGTTCGTGAATAACAACAGATGATATTATCTCTTCACTATAATGTATCAAATCTAATTGATACGATAATGAATGTGTTTTCATGGAATTTGAACCATATCTACCCTTCATTATTTTTATTCTTATATTATAATGAATATTAATTTTCATTATTCTTTCATATTTTCTTGTTAACTCAGTCAATTTTTCTTGTGCAATCAAAAATAATTCTTCTTTAGTTAACTTCTTATTTATTTTTTCGCCAAGAAGGTATGTATAGTTATCTCCAATTGGAGACTCTTTTTTATTTCTTTTACTTATTTTTCTATTTAAAGAAGGAATTGCTTTTTTAAAAAATGAAATAAGTCTTTTATCATCAACAAAAAAAGGGCTTGTACAAAGAAATTGATCGTTTTTGTATCTTAAATAAATTCCCTTTTGCCTTTTATAAATAATCTGAACAGGATATATTTTATTATCTATTTCAACATCGATAATTTTGCTATTTTTCATACAAATTTAAATTCTATCTAAGAGTTCTTTGCGTTTTACATCATATTCTTCAGGAGAAATTAGGCCTTCATCTCTTAATTTATTTAAAGTAATAAGTTTTTGTTCAATGCCTTCGTTTTTAGAATCGTTTTCTACTTCTGGCATTATAGGTTTTGATATTGAATTATTTTCTTTTGAAGTTTTAATACTAGGTCTCCAGCATAGATAAAATATTCCACCTAATTTTGAACAAAATATAATACAAAAAACTCCAACTGCGACGCTTTTGTTTTCTTCTTCCATTGTTTGAAATGCAATACAACCGATAATAAGAGAAATAATTGAAATAACAATATAGATTATTCTTATTGAAACTATAAAAGACTGATATTCATATGGGGAATAAACAAAAGATAATATTGCCAAAAGAACATTAGCAATGATTCCGATAATAATAAAAGTTTTTGATGCTGTTTTCATTATAATTATGCTATCACAATTATATAAATTATAAAAGTTCTCATCGCTTTACTATCATAGATAGTGTATTATATTTTCATGGCAAAAATATTAATATCAGCATGCCTAGTAGGCGATAAAGTAAATTACAAAGGACAAGGATGCTATAATCCTAATGTTGAAAAACTAAAAGAAAAATATGATTTAGTGCTTTTCTGTCCAGAATGTGAAGGCGGACTTCCAATTCCTAGAATTCCAAGTGAAATAAAAGGATTACAAGTAATTAATAAAGAAGGAAAAAATGTAACAAGAGAATTTGAAAAAGGGGCTAATAAAGCTTTAGCGTTATGCAAATATCTTGGTATTACTAAAGCTGTATTAAAAGAAAATTCTCCTTCTTGTGGCACTCATAAAATTCACGACGGTTACTTCACTGATAAAAAAATTCCTGGAATGGGCATCACCGCTAAACTATTAAGCCAAAACGGTATTGATGTTTATTCAGAGGAAGAAATTGATAAATTATTATAATTAGTCTCAATATATCGAGACTTTTTATTTTCTTTAAAAATATGTTCAAAATTATCCTAACTTTTTATATTATAAAAAAGAAGGAGGATAATTTATGAAAAAAACAAAAGTCAAAAACTCAACATTTGGAAAAAGTTTAATTCTTGCAGGTTTAATTTTTGCAATTGTTGCAATCACAATGTTTTTATGCCCATTCATTAAAACATCAGCTTATGATCTTGATGGTTTTAAAGTAGCATTTGGACATAAAGAAATTTTTAGTTCAACAATAATGGGGATTACAACCACAACTACACTTTATGAAATCAAAATCACAGCTTTATTCTTAATTGGCTTTATTCTTATTGCATTAAGTGCGCTTCTTGGTTTATTTGGTTTTGTCGGTAAAGGTCTTGTTGGAAAAATCGTTCTTGCAGTTGCTGCTTTATTATTAATTGTCGCTGGTGTTTTCATGTTTGTAGGAAAATACAACTTCGCTTCCGCTAACGGCATTGACGATGCAAACAATGTTACAACAGAAATTGGCGCAATTCTTTGTGGCTCATATTCTTTTGCTGGTGCTTTATCATTTGTTGGTACAGCATTAATAAAATAATGTTGATTATTACACTATTTTGATAAATAATTTTTATATAAGGAGTTAATAAAAAATGAAAAAATTAACAAAAACAATTTTAGCACTAGGAGCAGTCTTAGCCCTTGCTGGTTGTAATTCAAAATGTACTTATGCTGAATTCCATGAAGCTGCAATGAATGTTGGTAATCATGGTTACAATTCCGCAGAAGTAAAAGCTACTGATAAGACATATACATTATCTTATTCAACAACTCTTAAAATCTTTGCTTCAACCGATGTTGCTGCTGCTGGCTATGTTACATTAGTCAACACATATCAAGCAAAAGTCGTTGGAGAAGTCGAAGGTGCTACATACGCTAAAGGAAGCGGATTCTCTTATAGCTATGAAGCAAAAGATTCTGAAGGAAAAGTCACTTCATCAGAAAACAGCGAATGGAACGATAAGGGTTTCCTTGTTAGCTATAACCTCACAAGTGGCGATTCTTCACTCAAATTCACTGTCTCTTATAAATAGTATATTTATAAAAAATAAAACATCTCGCGAGAGATGTTTTTTTGTTAATAATTTGTTTCTTGCCTTTTATGATTTACATTTAATTTCTTCATGTATGAATCAACAATATCATTTGATGTCATATCAAGCGAATAAGCAAGATTTAAAAAGTAAGAAAAAGCCTTAATATAGTTTTCAAGATTATAATTATTTTGTAAAACCACTATTAAAGAATAAAGCTTATGAAATTGATCTGTTAAATCTTCTTCATTTTTATTTAATTCATATTCAAGTTTTGTTGTTTTAAGTGGTATTCCTAGCGAAAGAAAGAAATGAAGCCCATCTGCGTATTCATCCATTATTCTCTCTTTTGGTGATGGACCTTTATTTGACCAATATTTAAAGCATCGCGTTTCATTAGCGAGTTCACCAATTTCAACAAGCAATGCTAAAAGTCTTTTTTGATGCGTTGATTTATAATCAACATGATGAATATTAGCTATTTCTTCATCTAATTCTTGTTGATATTTATATAATTTTTCAAGATTGATATTATTCATTGTTTCCAACCTTTGTTAAATGCCAAATATCATTTACATATTCTTTAATTGTTCTATCACTTGTAAAATAACCACTTCTTGCAATATTAACAATGCACATGCTGGCCCATTTATTTCTATCAAGATATAAAGAATTGATTTTTTCTTGTGCTTTTACATAAGAATCAAAATCTTTAAGAATAAAGTAACAATCGTTATTATTCATGATTTCGTCGAATATAAGTTGGAAACGATTTGGTTTATCAACCCATGGTCCATCAAATAATGAATTCATAACTTTTTTAATATTTTCGTTATTGTTATATTCATCCCAAGCATTATATCCACCATTAGCGTAATAAGATAAAACCTCATCGCTAGATAAACCAAATATTACAATGTTGTCATCGCCAACAAAATCATGAATTTCAACATTAGCACCATCCATGGTACCTAATGTAATAGCGCCATTCATCATAAGTTTCATATTCGATGTACCACTTGCTTCTTTAGAAGCAGTTGATATTTGTTCACTTACATCAGCAGCAGGAATAATGAGTTCTGCTAAAGTGACACCATAGTTTTCGATAAATATAACTTTCATATATTTACTAATTTCTGGATCATTATTAACAACATTTGCCACCGCTAAAATAAGTTCAATAATTTTCTTTGCATATACATAACTTGGTGCGGCTTTTGCTCCAAAAATGAATGTATGTGGATGAATTCTAAAATTAGAATCTTCTTTCATGCGTTGATATAAATACATAACATGGAAAATATTTAATAATTGACGCTTATAAGCATGAAGGCGCTTTATTTGAACATCAAATATTGAATCAACATCAACATCGATATCCATTTTTTCTTTGATATATTTTGCTAATTTAATTTTATTTTCGTGTTTGATATCTAAAATGCGTTTTTGGACAATTGGATCATCTTTAAATTGTTCAAATTTATCAATTTCATGTTCCATATCTAAAACCCATTTATTAGATATTTTTTCACTAATAAGATCCGCTAAAGCAGGATTGGAATACATAAGCCATCTTCTATGAGTTACACCGTTTGTTTTATTATTAAATTTTTCAGGGAATAAAGCATAGAAATCTTTGAATGTTTCATTTTCAAGAATATTTGTGTGGAGTTTTGCAACACCATTAACTGAAAATGAAGCAACGATGGCTAAATTAGCCATATGAATTTGTCCATCTTTGATGATTTGCATTTGATATTTTGCGTATCCATCGACATTTTTCTCGTTCATATATTGATTAAAACGACGATTAATTTCTTCGATAATCATATAGCAACGTGGGCAAACTTGTTGAACATAATTAATTGGCCAACGTTCAAGAGCTTCTTGCATAATTGTATGGTTAGTATAAGCAAAACATTTTTTAACAACTTCGAATGTTTCATCCCATCCATAGCCATACATATCCATCATAAGTCTCATAAATTCTGGAATAGCTAAAATAGGATGAGTGTCATTTAATTGGAATACATAAAAATCCGCTAAATTAAGAAGAGTGTGATGACGTCTATAATGTTCTCTTAAAACACTTTGAAGTCCGCTTGAAACAAGGAAATATTGTTGTTTAAGTCTTAAAATACGACCATGTTCAGTGGAATCATCAGGATAAAGACCATGTGATAATTCTTTAAGAGTAGTTAAATAGCTTTCAAAAGATGTGTTCTTTGGAAGATTTTTTTCACTTGGTTCAGCAGACCAAAGACGCAATGTGTTTGTAACGCTATTTCTATATCCAATAATTGAAACATCATATGGAACAGCGCGGACATGAGTTGCGTTTACAGTTCTCATAGCGAATTCGCCATTATTTTTCATATATGTTTCAGTAAATCCACCAAATTCTACTTCAACTGCGTGTTTTGGCTTTCTTACTTCGAAAACAAATCCATCTGCCAACCATTGATCCGGAATTTCAAATTGTTTGCCATGGTCAATTAATTGACGGAAAAATCCATATTCATAACGAATGCAGTTGCCTTGAACAGGATATCCTAAAGATGAAATTGAATCTAAAAAACATGCTGCTAAACGGCCAAGACCACCGTTTCCAAGGCCAGCATCGCTTTCCTGGTCTTCGATTTTATTGATGTCGATACCGAGTTCTGCAAGTCCCTTTTTCGCAACATCGTATATACCTAAGTTCATTAAATTGTTCATCAATAGTCTTCCCATTAAGAATTCCATTGAAAAATAAATTAATTGTTTTTTATCTTCTGTTCTTACTTCTTCACGAACATTTCTCCAGTCGTAGTTAGCGTAGTCTCTAACCATTTCTCCTAAAATGTCATATTGTTCAGTGATATGGCTATCTTCAATAGTATTTGAATATTTAGCCGCTAAACGTTTTTTGAAGCTTTCTTTAAATGCTTCTACATTTGAAAACATGTGCATATTATCTTACCTTCTTATATTTAAATATCATTGCTCCAAATGAAGCAATTTTAATTCTAATTTTATATGGTTTATTATATGGACCATATTTGGTGGCTCTAGCTTTTAAACCGTTATATTGATTATTACCGCCATAAACATCTTTATCGCTATTAAAAATCTCTTCATAATAGCCGTATTTATTAACACCGATTTCATAATTCTCATAATAATTAGGTGTGTTATTAAATACAAATACTAGTCTTTCATCTTCATTAAATCTTTCAAAAGCTAAGATTGAATCGTTATTATTATCCACCATTAGCCATGAAAAATTATTCGGATTATATTCATTTAAATACATTGCTGTATGATTTTGATAAATGAGATTTAAATCTCTAATTAAGCGAGAAATAGAATCATGAATTGGGTAAGTTTTTAAAACCCAAGGAAGTGATTTTTTCTCATTCCATTCGTCAAATGAAGCAAGTTCATTACCCATAAATGATAATTTTTTACCAGGATGAGCATATTGATAAGTATAAAGATTTCTTAAAAGCGCAAATTTTTGGTAATAATCTCCCCACATTTTATTTATCATTGTGCCTTTTCCATGAACAACTTCGTCGTGAGAAAATGGTAATAAAAAATTCTCATTATAAAAATAAGCCATAGAAAAAGTGATTTTGTTATGTTCGTATTTTTTATAAATTGGATCAAGTGAATAATATTTAAGAGTGTCGTTCATCCATCCTAAATCCCATTTATAATCAAATCCCAACCCGTTTTGATCAAGAGGTTTTGTGACGCCATAAAAATCTGAGCTATCTTCGGCAATCATCATAAGAGAACAATGTCTATTATGCATATATGAATTAAGTCTTTTTAAGAATTCAATTGCTCCATCATTTTGGCCTTTATCTTTATTACCGTCGAAGAAAATCATATTGCTCACAGCGTCCACTCTTATGCCATCGAAATGAAATTCGCTAACAAAATAATTCATCGCAGACATCAAAAAAGAGCGAACTGGGTCTTTGCCTAAATCAAAATAAGCACTTCCCCATGGTGAAAACATTCTATTTTCATTGCTATATTCGAAAAGATGATTTCCATCAAAATTAAATAAAGCAAAATCATCCTTTGCAAAATGCACAGGTGCGAAATCAAGAATAACACCTATATTTGCTTGATGCATTCTATCAACGAAAGACATGAGTTGCTTAGGATTTCCGTATCGAGAATCAACGCTATAAAAACCTGTTGCTTGATAACCCCATGAACCATCAAAAGGATATTGAACAATAGGCATTATTTCGACGTGAGTATATCCAAGTTCTTTTATATAAGGAATAAGGTAATCCGCTATTTCTTCATATGAAAGATTTCTTCCGTCTGTTTGGCCTTTCCAACTTCCCAAATGAAGTTCATATATTGACATCGGCTTATCAAAATTTCTTGTTCTGTTCTTCAAGAAATCATAATCGTGCCAAATAAAATTTTTATAGTCAAATAATCTTGAACATGTATTTGGTCTATATTCGCTATAAAATGCAAATGGATCAGCTTTATCAACATATTGGCCATAAGCATTTTTGAAATGAAATTTATATGATTGATAATTCTTAAGTCCCGGAATGAATAACTCAAATGTTCCACTAATATCTATTTTGTTCATTTTATCAGCGTAAATATTAAAATTATTCCATTCACCAATAACAGATACATCATCAGCGCACGGAGCGTAAAGTCTAAATATTACGCCATCAATACCATTACGATTTTCAAAATGAGCACCAAAATATTGATATGCATCAATTGTTTGTCCCATTAAATAATCGTATAAAATTCCAAATGCCATATAAAATCCTAAAAGTATTTTATCATAGTCATAAAACATTTTTAATCAGTTGTAAGCGTTTTTATAAAAATACTATGAAAAATATTGAAAACAATTTTTAAGACACACCGAAAAAAGTTGTAATTTATTATTTATTTTTTTGTCTATTAGATTTATAAGATTTTTGTAAATTAAATACGATTTATATACAAAGTATATCTTTTTATTTATTTCACGATAATTCGACAAAAACTAAATGGAAAAATAACTGCAAAGAAAAGGAAAAATAGTTTGTGAAAAAATATTGCAATGAAGTAAATGAAAAATATAATAAATCTAGCGTTAATCGTAAAGATAACGGAATTTAAACTAGAAAGGAGATTTATCTAATTAAAAAAACTGGTTAATTAGAGAAAAGCAAAATATGAAAAAACAATTATTGGTTTTATCCGCATTATTGCTTACTGGTGCTACATTAGCATCATGTGATAATTCTTCAGCGTCTACAACCGTTGAAGAAGTAAAATATTCTGTCTCGTTAGAAGCAGAACAAGGTTCATCAATTACATTAAGTGACTCAAAAGGAGCATTTGAACCTGGTGTTAGAGTCGATTTCCAAGTTGAAATGACAAGTGATCTTAAAGAATTCTTTGGAGTTCTTCTTGATGATGAAGTATTATACGTTGACAACGAAGGCAAAGGTCATTTCACAATGCCAAATCATGACGTTACACTTAAAACTGTCCTTGCCACAGTTGGTGATGGCTCATTACGTAATGTAAGCACACTCGCTGATGATTTCGTTGCCCCAACAACAATGGATGAAGTCAAAAAAGTGTTCGCCGCTTCAGCATTAGTTCAAGGAAAATATGCGTCTGGTGAAATTGTAGAAAATACATTCTCGAATTTCTCATGGCCTGAAGCACATCTTGTGTCAGCTGGTTCACGCTCTGGTGGCGTTATGACTTATGGTAGTGTTAGAACAGGTGTTGGCTCAGATTCCACTACACCATATTTCTATCAAGCAGGTATGGAAGGTGATAAATATTTCTACACTATTACATCAAGTGGTACCGATTCTCTTACATCATCTACACAACAATATAAAGTTGAACCTAAGATTTATAATGTTTTTGATGAAGTAAAAGATAAGAGTAAAGAAAAGACAAAAGAAGAAGCTGAAAGATTGTCGTCAACACAAGATTTCATCAGCATGATTAGTGATGACATTCTTGGTGCATATTCAATTTGGGCAACAAGTGAAGATTCAATCAGTGTTGTTTCTGAAATTTCAGAAGACAAAAAATCTTATAGTGTCGTTATCGATTCAGTCTATTCTGGATATAGTTCAACAGCTGTGTCAACTTTCTCAGCATTAATCGATGGTGATGGATTTGTTGATATGGTTGGATTTGAAACAGAATCTTACAAAACATCTGATTGGGATAAAGAAAACAAAGCTCCGGTTGAAGGCGCTAAACCTGATACAACTGGTGAATTCAGCTATATAGCTGTTAGAGATTATAAAGAAGACTTTAATCTTAGCTACGATATCAATGATTTTGTAATGCATGATTATGATATCAAATGGAAACAAAAAACAGGTAGTTCATATTCAGCAGTTAATGTTGTTGATAATAAAGTTGATGGAAACGCAACTGTTTCATTCCAAATTTCTTCTTATGATGTTAACTTCAATACAATTAAACCAAGAATTGTTGCAATCACTGATGGATTTGGAACAATTAATAGCGCTGGCACATCATTCGAAGTTACAAAATTAGGTAAATTTAAAGTAACATTTGATAATGGCCTTGGCGAATTAAAAGAAGTCGAGCTTGAAGCTGTTAAACCAGCTGCCCAAAAGATTGAATTCTCATTAGCGTCAAATGCTTCAATCTTTGCTGGTCACGAAAACGAAATCACAGTTAAAGTTACACCATCACTCGCTGATCAAGATGTAACACTTGCTGTTGATGATACAAAATCAGGCGTTGAAACATTAATCGTTGACCAAGGTAACGGTGTCTTCACACTTAAACCAGCCGAAGCTGGTAATGTCTATCTTAAAGCTGCAACAAAAGATGGTTCAAAAACTGCTACATTGGCTCTTAAAGCTATTGAAAAACCAACAATGGAATCTGCTAAAGCAGTTCTTACCTCAAAATCATTAAAATTGTATGCTAACTACGAATATTACTGGATCAACTTCAATGAAGATGGAACAGGTGTAATGTATGTTGGTTCGACATACGATGGATTTGTAAGCTATGCATTTACATACACTATTGATGCTGACTTGAATTTCACATTCACATTCCCATCACACGAAGGTAAAGATACTTGGTACGCTATTAAGAGCATCACTTATGGTTCTGAAACATCTGTAAGCGGAACAATTGAAGGTGCTTATTACGGAGCAGCAAAAGAGTTCTCCGGTAACTTCACTGTTGATTCAAGAAAAGCTGAATCATACTTTGAATAAGATTATTGACAATTAAGAATTGATAAGGTAGCCTTAATTGGCTATCTTATCTTATATATGGAGGAAAAAAATATGACTAAATTTAAACGTTTTATTCCGCTACTCTTTGTCGTTGCTACATCTCTTACAGGTTGTAACGAAGACGAAAAAGAAGTTATTGAAAAAACAACACTTTTAGAAATGAATGCTTTACTGCAAGGATCTCTTTATAAAGCAGAAATAAATAATTCGTCCAAAGCTACATTTTCTGAAACTTACACAAAAGATGATGTTTCAGTACAAGAAGAAAATGAAACATGGAATATTTATTCAAATGAAACTGCTGGAATTGAAGGCACTAAAAAGATTACATATTCAAAAGATAACTCAGTTATTGAAGATAGTTACAATAAAATTGTAAAAAGAATTCAATATTCTAACGCCGATATTATGTATTTTGTTACAGATTATCTAGATGGTACAAAAAGAAACGACTGGGTTGATAAAGGCGACTTCTTACCAGTTGTTAAAACCGGAACAGAAGAATATGATGGCGTTAATTATTTACTTGAAAGTTCAATTCCTGGACAACTTTCAAAACAAGTTTCTCTTTATGCTTCTCAATTCATCCAAGCTCAATTCGTTTCTAATGCAAGCCTTCAAAGCACAATGCCACAAGGATATAAATCCACTCTTGGAGACGAAGTTAAATATTATATCGAACCATTCTCATATAGTTATAAAGAGGATACTACAAACACAAATATCAAAGTTTCATTCGAATTTGTGACAAAAGATTCAAAACTTATTTCATTTAAATCAAGTTATGAACAAATCGATACAAATTCAGATGATTCATCTGATAATTACACAATGTCTGATGTAAACGAATACAATGTTTACTATGATAATAGAACAAAAGCTCCAGAAAGTCTCATTAATCCTGAAGATTATTTCATTCAAGAAGTTAGCGAAGTCGAAGCGTTCTATTATGATGAAAAGAGCAAAGAAGTAGTCGTTTCACTAGATGAAATTCCAACAAATACTTATATTCATTTTAGAGCTAAAACATATGTTCCAAGCAAAGCAATTGATATCGATCTTTATACAGGTGAAGATAGTAGTTCAAGCAATGAAAAGGTCATGACTATCGACGGAACATCTTTCCATAGTGAAAAATCAGGAACAGCAACAATTAAAGCTTATACAGCAACTGGTGTTGAAGTTAATTTTAATATCACTGTTGTTCCAGTACCACTTAAAGAAATATGGTATACAGACACTTATAGCGGTATTGAAAACGAAAATAGTACAAAATACGTTTATAGCGGAACAACATATGAAAAAATTACTGTCACTTTATCTCCTGCTGATGCTGAAAAAGAGGATATTTACTTTACAGTTGATAAACCTGAACTTGTTACAATAACTCCAACAATCGAGTCTTCTGTCATTTCATATAAATATGAAATCAGTAGCGCAGCCAAAGCAGGTGATACATTCACTGTAACATTTACATCAAAAGCATTCCCAGATGTTAAAAAAGAAGTTACATACGTCGTTAAACAACGCGTTTCTGGAGATGATGTTACAAATTATCTTATAAGCCATACATATAAATGGACTCATCTTTATTCAAATATAACCGGCATTTTAACATTCATCGATTCTTCAACAGGAAAAGTTGAATATAGCAATGGCGATGTTACAACATTTAATTATGTAGTTGATGGGACAACAATCAACATTACAATAACATCAGATGATCCATTACGTGATTATAATGGCGAAGGAGAAATTTTACTCGATTTATCCACTATCACATTAGGCGATGGAATTAATGTTAGAGATAAATTTGTTGTTCAAAAATAATATGAAGAATAAATATTTAAATTTGTTAATAATTCCTTTATTTCTCTTGTGTGGATGCGATGATAATTCATCAGGATCTAGTACAACAACATCTGAAGAGCAAATAAAAATCGATGTAGAACTAGCTAAACTAACTTCTAAAATGGATGAGATTCCATACTATGGAAACACTATTCAATATAAGCAAACTCAAAACGATAATTATGGCGCATTAGATATTGTTGCGACTCAAGTTGGAAAAGCAGTCTTATATAACGATGATTTTTATCACGATGATTTTACTCAACAAATCGATGATGAAGAACCATATAGTGGAATAACTGAAAAAGGAATAACTAAATATCAAAATGTTGATGTCTTTTATAGAACCAAATTTTTCGATAGTGACTCAGATAATAATTCAACCGCTTTATATTCTTACAGCGAAGAATTAAAAAATCAGTTCTTTGAAATCGATTTTAAATCGCATTTTGTGAATAACTTTATCAATTTAAGTTATAACCTATATACTAATAATCCATCAAACTCTTTCATTCTTGAAAGCAATCTTCTTGATCTTGATTTTAGTAAAGATGGAAAAGCAAACATTAAATATAATTTCAAAATGTATCAAGGCTCCTCTATTGCTATTGAGATTAATAGCAATGACACCATTACTATAAGTAATAAGCATATAACGAATACTATTTCGAATTATTATATTTCAATGATGGATGCGACAAATTATCAAAGCGCTCACCTTGAAGCTACTTATTCATTCGATGAAACAATAACTACTTACAAAGGTGAAAAACTTAACCCTCTTGATTATTATAAAGAGAGCAATTAACGGATGGCGACATCCGTTTTCTTTTATAAGTTTATTGTAAATAAAGATAAAAGATTTTATAATTTTTCAAGTTGGAGATAAAAATATGATTAAAGTAATGGCAGTTAATGCTGGCTCATCATCGCTTAAATTCAAATTGTATGAAATGCCAGAAGAAAAAGTATTATGTTCAGGAAATGCTGAAAGAATAGGTCATGAAGACGGCATTTTTGGAATTAAATGGAACGGACAAAGCGAGAAAAAAGTTCTTCCTATTTTAGATCATGCAGTTGCAGTTAAACTAGTTGTTGATGCAATGCTTGAAAAAGGAATTGTAAAAAGCATGGATGAAATTAAAGCTGTTGGACATAGAGTTGTTCAAGGCGGCAAATATTTCTCTCACAGTGAACTTTTTAATAAAGATACAGAAGATAAAATTGAATCTTTGATTCCACTTGCACCGCTTCACAATAAAGCTCATTTAATTGGATTTAGAGCTTTTAAACAAATATTACCTGATGTAACAAACGTCGCAGTATTTGATACAGCCTTCCATCAAAGCATGGAACCTCAAGATTATGTATTCCCTATTCCATATGAATACACAGAAAAATATGATTGCCGTAGATATGGCGCTCACGGAACAAGCCACAAATATCTTTCTGAAGAAGGTCTTAAATATCTAAAAGGTATTTCTCATCCAAGAATTATTTCTTGCCACATTGGTTCAGGCGCGTCAATTACCGCTATTAAAGACGGAAAATGTGTAGCAACATCAATGGGTCTTACTCCACTTGGTGGAATTATGATGGGAACAAGAACTGGTGATTTAGATCCTTCTGTTGTGAACTATTTATGCACATGCACTGGCAAAAGTGTCGAAGAAATGTATCAAATTTTTAACAAAAAATCTGGTTTCTTAGGTGTTAGTGAAATTTCTAATGACTCGCGCGATGTCTTAGCTGCTTGCGAAAAAGGCGATAAAAAAGCAATTTTAGCAAATCAAATATTCATCCGCCGTGTAGCGGACTTTATTGGACAATATTTTGTCCGTCTTGGCGGAGCGGATTTAATTATTTTCTCTGCAGGTATTGGAGAAAACTCCGCAATAACAAGAGAACAAGTTGTTAATGAAATTAAAGATGCACTTAATGTAGAAATCGATAAAGAGCTCAACAATCAAATTCATGGTAAAGAAGCTTTGATTTCAACACCAAATAGCAAAATCAAAATTGCTGTCATTCCTACTGATGAAGAGGTTATGATAGCTAGAGATACTTATTATTTCTATCAAAAAGAACATAACTAAAATAAACAAAAACAACTCATGACACACCGGAATGAGTTGTTTTTATATACGCGCGCGCGTATAATTTTATGC
>JBNMLE010000015.1:0-19891 GCA_050874705.1 Bacilli bacterium | reverse complement strand
CCTTTTAGATGGAGTTGTTCGATTTGATCAATTACAAATTTTGCCTCTTGGTCTCTTGAATATAAAATATTTAAAGAAACTTTTTCGCCATTATTATTCTCAGTATAAAGTGCTTTTGGAACTCTTTTCTTATTATGTGAAATTAATTTGTTAGCGCAATCAAGAATTGCTTTTGTTGAACGATAATTTCTATCAAGGATAATTGTTTCGACATTTGGAAATGTTTTAGGAAAATCCATGATGATGTTTTGATTTGCGCCTCTCCATGTATAAATTGTTTGGTCTGGATCGCCAACAACATATAAAGAAGTTCTATAATTCATTAAAAGCTTAATTAATTTAAATTGGATATCATTCGTATCCTGAAATTCATCAATAAGAATATTTGTAATTCTTCTTTGCCATTTTTCACGAACTTCTGGATATTCTTCTAATATCTTAATTGTCTTCAAAAGAAGATCGTCGAAATCTAAAGAAAGCATTGCTTCTTTTCTTTCTTCATATTCATGATAAAAAACAAGAGCTTTTTTCTCTAATTCGTTATGTAAAGAACTTACTTTAATATCATCAGGAAATATTCCGTTACATTTATTATATGAAATATATGAAATAGCGTATTTTACAATTTCATCATTTTTCTTATAACCCTTTTCCACACCAATATTTTTAATTAAAGTTGTTGTGTCTTCTTCATCCATAATAGTGAAATTATTTGGAAAGCCTAAGACATCGATTTCTTTTCTTAAAAAACGTGCACAAAAACTATGGAATGTTGAAACAGATAAACCGCTTGCTTCAGGACCGAGAAGTGATGATGCGCGTTGTTTCATTTCTTGCGCAACTTTATTCGTAAATGCAATTGCTACGATTGAAAATGGATCAACACCCATTTCACTAATTAAATAAGAAAGACGATATGTTAAAACACGTGTTTTTCCGCTTCCTGCGCCTGCAATCACTCGAACATATTGTTTGTCTGTTGAGACTGCCTTATATTGATTTTCGTTAAGCAAAGTTCTATAGTCCATATTTATTACTTTGTAATAGTTTAGCATATAAATAAAAATTTTTAAGGACTAATTTAGGAAATAATTAATAAAAATCTACTTATAAATTCAATTCTGATTTTATTTTGTCGATGCCTGCGATATTATCAACCAATTTTGAATTTTTAATTTCAACAAGAGTCGGGAATCCTAAAATAGACAATTTTGAAACATCACTTATACCAATCGTGTTTGATATATCTTCACTAATAATCACATCCTTGCTATTCTCACAAAAATAAGTATTTTGATTATTTAATGCATATTCAATAATAGCGTTTTTAATTTCATTGCAATGTGAACATGAAACTGAATAAAAATATACAAAATATTCGGGTTTTGCTACAAAAAACACATCTTTCCACTTAATTTTATATTCACTTATTTCTGAATAATTGTGTTTTATTGAAATGTTATTATTGATATCACTTATTGACGTGAAGATATTATTATTTGAACAACTAGTAAGTGGCAATGTTAAAAGTAAAAACAAGCATATCTTCTTCATATTAATCTTATAAGAAAACAAAATACTAAAATATTCAAAAACTTAAAAATTATTTTTCTTTTCATGATATTATTAATTCATGAAATTGTTTACTAAACGCGAAACAATACAACAAAATATTGCTTTTATGGCGATTATGGCAGCGATAAATATTGTTTTATCTGTTGTATCCGCTTTAGTGCCATTTATGTCTATTTTTCTTTTTCTTTTAATGCCTTTGACAAGTGCCTTAGTTGAGTTCTTTTGCAAAGATAGATATTACCCAATCTATTTTGCTGCTTCAATTGGTCTGTCTTTAGTATCTACATTATGGAATACAGAAACTACTTTTTTCTATTTAATACCAAGTCTACTTACAGGTTATGTATTTGGTCTTATTTCTAAAAAAAGCATTCCATCAATTTATTCAATACTTATATCTTCGCTTATTCAAATGGGATGCATTTTAGGTTTTATCCCGCTTGTAAATTTTATTTATGGAACTGATATCGTTTTAACTTTTAAAACATTATTTGCTCTTCAAGAATCTACAAATATCGATGTTATGATTCCCGCTTTTATCTTTTTAATTTCTCTTATTCAAATGTGTTTATCATACGCAATAATCGCTAATGAATTTAAGAAAATTAATGTAGAAGAAAAACAAATAACAAAATTTCAATGGATTTATCAATTGATTTTATTTGTTCTAAGTTTGCTTATTGTTCTATTTGCTTTTTTTGTTAAAGAAATAGCTTTTGTCTTATTATTTATTAATATCTATTTAGCGGTCTTTATCATAAAAGACTACATTGTTTCAAAAAGTTATAACATTCTCATTGCCTTTTTTGGTGGATTAATTATCAATGTGATAGCCTTTGCTGCCGCATATACAACATTAGGATCGATTGATGGATTTTTACTACTCAATATAACTCCGTTTTGGATTTCATTTATTTCTCTAATTGTTTCTTTCTTGAAAAGAGAGCCTAAAAAGATAGAATAATATAAATATATGGGTGAATTTTTTAAAACAGTATTATATGGATTACTATATGTTGTCTTATCACCATTTATAGTTCTTTTTTTAGCGCTATATTTTGTTTACTGTTTGATTATGTTCATCTATATGAGCATAAGAAACCTCATCGTATTCTTTAGTGGAGGCACAGTAAATGGTGACTTACCCGAAGATATAAAAGCAAAAAGAATATTGAAGGAAAAAATGGAACAAAAAAATTCCACTACAACAACCACTACCCAAAATCTTCAACAACAAAATCTATATAATATGTCTAATGCCACCATTATTATGGCACATCCAGATATGGTTAATAATATGAAAAACATTGCAAATGCCCAACAAAATATAAACCAAGTTGAAACTCCTGCAATTGAAAATAAACCAATTGAACAAATCGAAAACAATAATGTTGTCGAAGCAAAATCTGATGATGCTATCGAACAAAATAATGAGGAAAAATAAATATGACTTTATTAGCGCAACTAACTGAAAGCGATAAACGATTAATAATGATTTTATGTCTTATATTCGTTTTAGTTTTTGTTTTGGTTGGATATATAGGTGTGCTTGTTAAAAAAGTAATGACATTCCAAGGCAAGAAAATGGATGATTTAGTTCACGATGTTGTCGTAACTGGTGTCATTACTGATTCACATAAATTAATGCGTTATGGAATTAAGAAAAACCACCGCTTATTATTTAAAGATTCTTGGATTCCTGTCTTAATTATGGCGGTCGCAGGGCTTACAATGCTTATTTATTGCATAATTTATAACAACTGGACTATTAACCCATTTGAATGGAGTGAAGGCATTGGCTTTGGAACTTTATTATTCCATTTTGATTGGGATGGCGCTCCAAGAAGTAATTTCTTTGGTCTAACACTTATGTCCGATTGGCCTGAAGTAATCCATTCTCCAACTTGGTCATGGAATGCGTGGGGTTCATACATATTTGTTCCAGGAATGTTTGTTGGAGGAATATGGTTTTTAATTGATGTTCAAGCTTATATTGCAAGATCATACAAATTATTTAAACTTTCAAAATCTGTCTTTAATAAATCACTTGATAAATTTGACGCTAGCGAACTTCCACCTGAAGACGTTAAGCCAGAATAAAAATTTAACTAACAATTGTAAAAATCAATTCAATTGTGTGATCAATATGTTCCGGATATTTGTTTGATAATTTTGGAATAACAAAATTAAATTCCGCGTATCCTTGCTCTTCTTTTAAAGGCGTTACATTAAATGTATCTCTATCAGTTTGTTTAATATCTAAATAATCACTTGAATAATCTTTTAAAATAGGGAAAGCTATTTCCATCCATGGGGCAAATGTTCCATAAGATGTTGAACCCGGAAAATTCAAATCTATATTTTCGTTAATATTAACATCAACTTCTGTTTTAATTTTCATTGGATAATGACGCGAATCATTGTTACAACCACTTAAAAAAGTAATTAACGATGTTAATAGCAATATATTTTTAAATAATCTTTTCATATAATTATTGTTCCACTTTGAAAATTATAGCAACTTGAAAATAATCGCATTCTGAGCAGAAAATACTTAATTGTGCTTTTCCTGGCCTAATTGCTGTAACATACAAATTAAATCCGTCTTTCTCTACGCTTATTGATGGTTCTTCGCTTTTGTTTATAAGATAATCAATGTAATAGTTAATATTGCATTGGAAAAAACCGTTTTTATGAGTTTCGACACTTATTTCTTTCGTTTCCCCGACCTTAAGACTTTGTGGATAAACAAATCTATTAATGCTATTATTTTTATCTCCGAAACAAGATGTTAAAAATATTGATAATGTTATTATTGGTAATAAAACAAATTTTCTTTTCATTCTTTCAAACCATATAAACAAAACTGTAAAATATAAATATTGATTTTCCAGTAACTATATCAGTTAAATCTAAATATATTCTAGCATCTTTCAAAAAAAATGAATTTTAATTAAAAAATGCAACACAGAATTTCCTTGTGTTGCACTTAGTATTTATAATTTTAAATATTAATAACTATACCATGTTCCGTAAGAAACATTTATTGCCCGCCAATTGGTAAATGAGGTTTCGGAAGTTGAATATTCTGATTTTGAACTATAACCTGTTGTCGTAGCAAATAAGCACAAACCGCTTAATTTGTCTCTAGTTCCACCTTCATATTTATCTTTTCCATAGACATTATAGACAACTAAATTATCCAAAGCTGCGACGGTAGAAGAAACATCAACATTTGAGAATTTAGAATCGACAGTATTTAAAAAATCTCCAACATCAACCACATCAAAGCAAAATTCTCCATCATCGCCATAATCACTAGTGTAATTAAAACCAAATTGGTTGCAATTATTGAAGAAAGATTTAAAAGTGCTCTTTGAGAAAGAATTATTTAGTTTTTTAGCTAATGATTCAAATTCTGAATGATAATTGCTCATTTTGCTAAGATCAAGCACAGACATCGTCGCGTCATTATAAGTTGATCCATAACCACTGCTTTTATAAAGATCTGCGCATTTTTTTACATATGAATCGCTAACATTTTTGAGCAAATCTTGTGTAGGAATATTTACATTTTTAGCCAACGAATTTAGCCAAACATCATAATCCCATCCTTCACCTGGTTCGCTTTCTTGGGAAGCAATCATATAATTAAAATAATTTGAATTAAATTCCGCAACATCTTGAACCGCCATAAGGCAAGCATCATATCCAACCCATTCTAGTTTTGAAGTTGTATTAGTGTTTTTAAATGCATTAGAAAATGCTTTTTTAACTTCACTATTTAATAATGAATCATTATCATAATTTTCATCATAACAAACACCTTGCATTGCTCCACCATGGTTCCAGAAAATAAAACCAGTCTTTTCAGCAGGATAATTTTTTAATCCCCATTCAACAAAGCTTTGAAGTGTTGAAGAAGAACCCATATTTGCTTTTGATAATGATTCTTTTAAAACTAATTTTTTATTTTTAACTTCATATCTTCCAAGTTTAGAAGAAGAAATTCCATATGTAGATTTCCATGAACTTGCTCCACCGGTTTCGATAACAAAATTTACATTATCAGGTAAGTTAACTGATAAAATTTCTTTTAAATTCGCGGTTGCTAAACCACCTTGTTGTGAATCACTTTCAAGATCACTTCCACACATATAAAGCAATATTGTATATGCATCTTTTTCACCATCAATAATGGATGATGAAGAAGATGAAGAGGATGAAGAGGATGAAGAACTACTAGAAGAAGATGAAGAACTACTAGAACTTGAACTTAAAGTAATTGTTGTAGTAGTTGTAGAAGAATCTCCGCTATTAGAAATGGAGCTATTATTTGATAAATCGTTACCGCTTGTGGTTATATCGCTTCTATCACAACCTGTAAGCAATAATAATGAGCTTAATAATATGTATGGTAATTTTTTGTTCATGTTTTTTCTCCTTATAATTAGTTATTAACAAAATAAGTTGCGTTTTTATTGGAAAAAATAAAAGTGAGTATTGCTCACTCTTATTTGATATTTTTTAATATCAAGTCAACTATTTCGTATATTAACCCACCACTTAAAAGAATAACTAAAATGAGTAAAAAACCAAAAATACGATTTTTTGATTTTCGCTTCTTTTCAGCAATTTCTTCTTCAGTTAATACAGGTTTATTTTCTTCCATAATTAATATTTAATTGGGTCGCTTGTACGTGGGAAAGGTTGAACATCACGAATGTTGTTCATACCTGTAACATACATTAATAATCTATCAAAGCCGATACCAAAACCAGCATGTTTGCATCCACCATAACGGCGTAAATCAAGATACCATTCAAGTCCTTTCAAACAATGGCATTCTTCCATGCGTTGTTTTAATAAATCATATCTTTCTTCTCTTTGAGAACCACCAACAAGTTCGCCAACATAAGGAACTAATAAGTCGCAAGCTGCAACTGTTTTGCCATCATCATTTTGTCTCATATAGAAGGCTTTAATTTCTTTTGGATAATCAATTAAGAAAACAGGACCTTTGACAACTTGTTCGGTGATATAACGTTCATGTTCACTTTGTAAATCCATGCCCCATTCGATATTATTGTTATCAAATTTATGACCGTTTTTGACAGCTTTTTTAAGTTCTTCAATAGCGTCAGTATAAGACATACGCTTAAATTCACTATGTAACACATGATGTAAACGATCTTTTAATCCTTTATCAATAAATGAATTAAAGAATTCTATTTCGTCTGGGCATTGATGTAATGCAACATCAATACAATGTTTCAAGCATCCTTCAATGCATTCCATATCATCTTCAAGATCTGCAAATGCAAGTTCAGGTTCAATCATCCAGAATTCAGATGCGTGTCTTGTTGTATTTGAATGTTCCGCTCTAAAAGTAGGGCCAAATGTATAGACATCTCTAAATGCAAGCGCAAATGCTTCAACATGGAGTTGACCACTAACAGTCAAAGAAACAGGTTTTCCAAAAAATGAATTTGGATTTTTCTTATCATCGGTGATAACACTAAAAGTTGAACCAGCGCCTTCTGCGTCGTTTCCAGTAATGATTGGTGTATGAACATACATAAATCCATTTTGTTGGAAATATTCATGAATTGCCATTGCCATTGCGTTTCTCATTCTAAAAACAGCATTGAATGTATTCGCGCGAGGTCTTAAATAGGCAATATCTCTTAAAAATTCAAATGAATGAGCTTTCTTTTGAAGAGGATAATCACTATCAACGTCACCTTCAATTGTGAATTCTTTCACTTGTATTTCAAATGGTTGTTTTGCATTTGGAGTTAAAACAAGTTCACCGATAATTGATAAAGCGGCACCTGTATTAACGTGGGATAAACCATTAAAATCATCAATTACGTTTTCATCATAAACAAGTTGAACATTTTTAAAGCAAGATCCATCATTAAGAGCGATAAAACCTATATGTCCATTATTGCGGTTTGTTCTTACCCATCCTTGTACAAAAACTTCTTTTAAGTCTTCTAAAATTTTCTTATATTCAGCATTATCACTGCTAATCAAAGCATAAATATCTGAAACTAATACACTTTTTGGTTCCATAAATACCTCCAAAATCTATTAAATTATAGCAAATTATTTTAATTAAAATACTTTATATTTATCAATTCGCCAATTTGGGTCACAAGAAATCGTTGAATCGGCGAATATTTTCATATCATAAAGATGAGTTGCAAGACGCGCAATCATCGCAGCATTATCAGTTGTGCACCAAATAGGTGGAACGATTAAGTCAACTCCACTATTATCGAGTCGTTCATGCATCTTTTCACGTAGATATGAATTAGCGCTAACGCCTCCTGCTAAAACAACTTGTTTGATATCATAACGTTTTAAAGCTTTTTCAAGTCTATCCATAATCATTCCAACTGCGACATCTTGGAAAGATTTGCATAAATCAGGAATATTAATTTCGTTTCCTTTTTGTTTTTCGTTATTCACTAAATTAATTACTGCGGTTTTAAGACCACTATAAGAGAAGTCAAGACTATCATCATGAAGAGGAGTTGGAAGTTTGTAAGTATGTTTTCCTTCTTTAGATAATTTATCAATTGGAATTCCTCCAGGATATGGAAGTCCAACGGTTCTTGCAACCTTATCAAAGCATTCTCCAATCGCGTCATCTTTTGTTTCACCGATGATTTCAAAATCCATTGATTCTTTCATATAAACAAATTCAGTATTGCCACCACTGACAACTATAGAAAGAAGCGGGAATTGCAAAGGTTTTACATATTCATTCGCATAAATATGAGCCGCTAAATGATGAACAGGAATAAGAGGCTTGTTATATAACATTGCAAGTGTTTTAGCAACTTGCATTCCAATATGTAAAGCACCAATTAAACCAGGACCTCTAGTAAAAGCAAAAGCATCAATATCTTCTAGTTTGACATTAGCCTTAGTTAAAGCTTCATCTAAGACATATAAAACATTTTCACAATGTAGCCTTGATGCAAGTTCGGGCATAACACCACCAAATTTTTGATGCATCTTTATTTGTGTTGCAACAACATTTGATAGTAGTTCACCGTCTTTAATAATCGCGATAGATGTTTCATCGCAACTTGATTCAATTCCTAATATACAAGCCATATTAAATTAGTCCTTTCACCATATAGATAGCGTCTTCGCCATCTAAATAATAATTCTTTTTTATTGTTACTTTTTTATAACCATTTTTCTCATATAATTTTTGAGCATTTATGTTGCTATTTCTCACTTCAAGAGTCACATATTCAACTGCGTCTTCTCCACTTTTGATAAATGTCTCTTCCATTTTGTTAAGCAAGTTTGTTGCGTATCCTTTATTTCGATATTCTTTTTTAATAGCAATTTGAGATATTGTCGCGGAATTAAATGTAATCATGTAATCTATGAATCCAATAATTTTTCCATCAATTTCAATTACTAGAAATTTATTTAATGGATTAGAAGTCAGTTCATAAATTAAATCTTCTTTTTTCCACGGATTAACAAATGATTCGTTTTCAATTTCTAATAATTCATCAATATCATTTAAGGATGAGCTACGATAATTGATCATTTCATTAAATCCTTTAAATAAATAGGATTAAGAGTGAATATGTTGTCCACTAAATTATTATCATTGATACCTAAAGCGAGATTATTAATGATATCAAAATCCCCACTTTCAATACCTAAATTATTTGTGTCTCCATTAACTAAATAATCCTTGTGATCATTGATGTAATTTAAAACTTCTTCATTTGGAACAACTTCATCAACGTGCAAAACTTTATCACCATCATAGCAGCCAAAATATGATCTTCCGCTTCTAGCATTGAAAATGCATATTGTTGGTTTATTTGGATTTCTAAGAAGTGACAATGAACTAACTTTATAAACTTTTATTTTTAAAGCATACGCGATAGTTTTTGCAATTGTTATAGCAATTCTAACACCGGTATATGAACCAGGGCCAATTCCAACAACAATGCCTTCAAGATCATCTTTAGTTAAATTGTTTCTTTTTAGAATATTTCCAATTTCACTAACCATGACTTCGCTTTGTCTTTGCCAAGCTTCATAAAAAATTCTATCAACAACTTTTTTCTCATCATTGGCTAGTCCAACAGATAAATATTTATTTGAACTATCAAGAAGTAAATAATACATTATTTTTCCTCCAAAGAATGCAAAAGTTCTTTATAGTAGCCATTATTATCAGTAATAGTAATTTCTCTAGCGGAATCATTAATACGTTTAAGAGAAATTGTAAAATGTTTATTTGGAATTAATTCAGGAATATATATTGGCCATTCAATAAATGTAATGCCGTTTCCTTCAATAAATTCTTCTAATCCAATATCATGATTTTGATCTTCAAGCCTATATGCATCAATATGAAAAACATTTGGTTTAACTTCAAAATAGCATTTCAAAATATTAAATGTTGGAGATACAACATGATCTTTGTAGCCGAGTTCATTAAGAGCTCCGCCAACAAATGTTGTCTTTCCTGCTCCAAGATCACCTGTTAATAAAACTACATCACCTGGACATAATTTTCTTACAATTTTAGCCGCTAATTCACGAGTTTCTTTTTCGTTATTAGAAATAATTTTAATTTCTTTCATAAAAACCACCTTGTTTTATTATACCAAAGGTATATAACTTTGTTATAATGAAAAATATGTTTTACGAAAATATTATTATCGGAGCGGGACCAATCGGATTATATTTAGCGGGCAAACTGAACGATTGTCTACTTCTTGAAGCTACAGATAAAATAGGCGGACAGCTAATAAATTTATATCCAGAAAAAGATATCGTTGATATTCCTGATATACCAACTATTAAAGCAAAAGATTATATTGCTCTTCTTTTAAAAAACATTAAAAAAGAAGCAATTAAAACAAATGAAAAAGTAATAAGTGTTCAACAAAATGAAGATATAGTGGTTAATACAAATAATAATGAATATCATTGCAAAAACCTCATTATTTGCACTGGACTAGGTTTTTATTCACCAAGGAAACTTGGTCTAGAAAATGAAGATAAATGTTCAAACATAATATACCACTTAAAGGATTATATGTTTTTAAAAAATAAACGTGTCGCTATTTTTGGGGGCGGTGATAGCGCGCTTGATTGGGCAAAAACATTATCTACTATTTCCCCATATATTTCTTTAATTCATAGAAGAGATGAATTTAGAGGTAATCCTGAAGCAATTAAAGATGCAAAAAACCTATCCATTTATCTTTCATATATTCCAAAAGAATTAGTTATAGAAGATAACAAAGCGTCAAAAATTGTCATACATAATTTAAAAAATGATACAGATACTGAACTACCGGTTGATTATATTTTTGTTAATTTTGGCAATGTCGCGGAATTATTAGATTTTAATTTTGAAAAACAAAATGGTTTTTTCAAAATAAATGATAATTTAACAATTGCAAAAAATATTTATGCCTGTGGAGACTGCGTAAATTATGAAAATAAGAAAAGACGTATTGCTCCAGGAATTAAAGAAGCAAATAAAATATTAAAAATTATTGGTTAACACTCTTTTTAAAATCTCGGTAATATTTCAAAATAGCGTTATCATCAAAAGGATATTCTTTTTCTTTTATGCGTTTATATGTTTTATCAACGTAAGAAGAAAGTATTGTGCGAATTTCACCAGGATAATTTTGCTCTTTCGCGTGTTTACGATATTCGCTTACATCAAGTAATCTTGTTGATCCATCACCATATAATTTAATATCAAGATCGTAATCAATATATTTTAAAAACCCTTTATCATAAATTGTTGGTGATGCGATATTTACATAATAACAAACACCATCTTCTTTAAGCATTGCAATTACATTAAACCATTCTTTTTTAGAAAGTATAAAAATTGCAGGTTCTTTTGTATGCCATTTTCTTCCATCACTTTCAACAACTGAAGCGCGAATAGAAGCCATAACATAATAATCATCATTATCTTCTAAAATATAGCCGTGACTCCATTGACGGTGAAGTTCGCCATTATGTTTATAAGCTTGGACAATAACCCAAGTGTCTCTTAAGGAATTCATTTTGATAAAGCCTCTATTAATTTACAAACGAGTAATAAATCGTTTTTATATTCTTTGATAGGATTTGGATCAAATGCATGATCAAATGGAAGCATCATGATTGGATCATCGTATCCCATACAAATGTAAGTATGTCCGTTATAAGTAGAAAGAGCTAAGTCCACTAATTGGGAGCCAGTTTTAATAGCCTTAAGTCTTCTCATAACTGTAGTGTTAATAACTTTTTTCCAATTTTTATTATTCGTATAAACATTTAAATCATCATCTTCGTGAACGCATTCTAAATCAGAAATATTTGTTGGAAAAATACCTCTATCATCGCCTTTAATATAAACGACAATTCTTTCATCACCTTCATATTTAGAAGGACCGATTAAATATTTCCCAACAAAAATAGGATAAATTCTTTTTGTGTCTTTCACTTGTGCTGAGCAGTCACAAACCATGATATTTCTATCTTTATATACAAAATCAGTAAGACCTCTTGAGCCGACTTCGGCAACACCTTCAAATAGATAGTTTTCATCAAATTGAATCTTTGCTATTTTATCTGGTTTTTGAAGATTAAATTCTTTGTAATTCTTTTTGTCAAAAACATATTCACTCATGTTCTGATAATAATTATAAAAATAAGCACTCATTTTCTTTCTTAATATGCGTTTTAAAACAAATGTATAAGCAAGTATCGCCGCTAAAGAGATGACAACAAGACCTATCATTGTTGGGAAAACCCAAGAAAGAGCTTTTCCTTTATCATCGACAAAAATTGTTGGAAGACCTAAACAAGAAAAAGCAATTACGCCTAAACCAAGAAGAGCAACAACCCACTTAATAACATTTTGAGATTTACTAAATTTATAAAATTTCTTTCTTTCTTCTTCGATGTTGTTTAGATATTCACTATCATAAGAAAATGATTCAACAAATTGTTGCTTATTATAAATAGGATCAACTTCTTCATTATTTTCAGAAGCGTTTTCATTATTTTCTTCAGCTTTTATTTCTTCACTGTTCTCTTCATTTACTGAGACTTCTTCATTATTTAAAATAGCTTCGTTAGTTTCTTCTTTATTTAATTCATTTGGTGTTAATTCTGTTTTATTTTCTTTTTCCATATTAAAACTTCCTTAAAAGGAATATAGCACAAAAACAATAATAAAGCGATAAAACATATTTATAAATATGTATGTGATTGAAACAAAAAATAAGTTTTATTTTGCTGCAACTTCTGCATTTTTATTTGAATTATTGATATTTTTCCATTTTTTAATTTGAAAAACATATAAAATAATTCCCACTAAACCAGTAACAGTTTCTGAAATTGGAAAAGCAATCCAAACATAATTAACTCCAACAAAAGAAAACGCAAACATGATTGGAACTAATAAAACAAGCTGCCTTAAAATAACAAGTATAGTGCTTTTAACACCTTTACCAGTTGCTTGAAAAAATGTTGGAGTTGAAAGTGAAAATACCGCACTCATAAAAGAAGAACCAATAATAGGAAAAGCAATTTTCCCTAATTCAATAGTTTCGCTATTATTAGTAAATATTCTCATAAGAGGTTCAGGGATAAATATAAAACAAATAGTCCCAATAACCATAAATGCCGCAGATATTATCCATGTATATTTCATAATCTGTCGACATCTATCATATTCATTCCTTGTAATATTGAATGACAAAAACGGAATAATACACGTAGTTAATCCAAAAACAGGAATAAAGAAGAAACTTTGTAATTTATAATAAAGTCCTAGAACATTAATTGCATTATCGCCAAATTTAGCGAGAATTAAATCAAGGGCAATGATATAAACACTAAATAATATTTGTTGAAAACCAGCCGAATATCCATATAGAAAAATATTTTTAATATAAAATCCATATTCTTTAAATGAAGGAGACTTTCTAAATCCTTTATATAAACTTATAAGGAAGGCAACAAGTTGGCCAATAACTGTCGCGATAGCGGCGCCCATAACGCCCATCTCAGGAAAAATCCACCACCCGAAAATCAAAATTGGATCAAGAATTATATTTGTAACTGCGCCCGCTACTTGACCAATCATTGGTTGGATCATATTCCCGCGTGCTTGATGAGAACGAGAAAATGTTGCTTCAAGAAATATGAATAAACTTTTAACACATGTTATTAATCCATAACTTACTCCATCATTAATCGTGGCTTCATTTTTCGACATTAAAGTAACATAAGGTTTAATAAGAAAAATAGAAATAACCGCAAATAAAACCCAGCAAATTACGGATAAAAACGCACCAACGAAAACTGTATTATCTGATTTTTTCTCATCATTTAAAGCGAGTTGCTTTGCCATAAAAGTATTAACGCCAACACCAATCATAATAGATAAAGCAATGGCGATATATTGATATGGGTAGATAATACTTAATGCACTTAAAGCGCTATCGCTATAATGACCAACAAATAATGAATCAACAATGTTATAAAGAGCTTGAATAAGCTGAGCGATCATTAAAGGAGGCGCTATTTTTAGTAACGTTTTAAATACTTTTTGTTTTCCAAATAATAATTCTTCTTTGCTTAAAGTCATATCATCCACTCCTAAAAGCATTAATTATTATAATTAAAGGAATATAACTGTAAATAAAATTTTATTGTTTTACTGGAAAACGATTATTAATAATTGTGATTGGATATAAAGCAGCCATGATTACAACTGCTGCAATTAAACCAGAAACAGGAATATATATGATGTTATAGATAAGTGCATCAGGAAATGATAATCCATAGAAAACCATTGAACTAACACTTGAACCGATAAAACGAATAAATGTTGAACCTAAACATGCGCAAAAAAGAACAAGCTCTCTTAAAGCAAAATTCTTATTTTCATCCATGATATAGTTTTTGAAGAAACCTAAAATGGCAACAGAACCAAAACCAATTAAATAATCAAATGGATAAGTTTGGAAACCATAGCCATCAGTCATACAAGTTAAAAATCCATATACAACACCACCAGCTATTAAACCATGAAGCGGTCCTCTACGAAGAGCGATTAAGAATAAAGGAAGCATTTGAAAATTTATTGATCCTGGACCAGCAGAAATTGGTAATTTGACAAAATTTAATACAAATGCAAGGGCAATAAGTACTGCATCTTCAACAATGCCTTGAACATTATCACCATATTTTTTATTTGATGTTAATAATGAAGAAAAAGCACCGCAAACAGAGAATAAAATTGCAAGTGAAACACCATAGCCAATATCCGCACTATAGAAATGAGCAATTAAATCTTGTGCAAAATAAACAAATAATTCTTTGTAAGCTACTAAAAGACAAATAGCAAAAAGAAATGAGAATGTGGCAATGATAGCTACATATTCTTTCATTTTGTCATTTTTAATAAGCGTTAGTAATGGAACTAGTCCACCTAAACCAAGCAAAACTAAAATTGTAATAATTGTCCAGCTTGGTGTTAATGAAGCATCAAAAGCATTAATCAAATTGAAATTAAAGCTCTCTTTAATAGCTTCTTCAGCGCCATCAGGAACATATTTAATTTTGTAGGTTAAAATTGTTCCAAACAAAAATGCAATGGCGATAATAGAAAATATTAAAGGCAAAAATGACTTAAATATTTTCATAAATTTGTTTTCATTTTCCATAAAAATCCTCCATTGCTAATGGAGGAATCTAAACAAAAAACTCACCTCCGCTAGCATTACCTAGATCAGGTACCGTCGAACTCTCAATTAAGTTCCTCTCAGCCTCTAGTAAGAAGCTCCGGTTAATTTGATTATATTCTTTTAATTTTTCCAATCAATAGGTTTCAAATGATTTTCATTAAGAAAGGCATTACATTTTGAAAATTGATGTTGATTAAACCATCCGCCTTTATTCGCGCCCAAAGGAGAAGGATGAACGCTTTCAAGAATTAAAAATTTAGGATTTGTTAAATATTTTTTATATTTCTTTGCAAAGTTACCCCACAACATAAATACGATTGGTTGATTTAGATTATTTATATAATTAATCAAATCTTTCATAAATAAATCGTATTGTTTTATATGATGAGATAATGGTTCACCTTTTCTAACAGTTAAATAAGCATTGATCAATAAAACACCTTGTTTTGCTAAGTAAGTCAAATCACCATCATTTTTCATATCAATATTTAAATCGTTACTAATTTCTTTATATATGTTAATTAATGAAGGTGGAAGTCTTTCTCCACTTGGAACAGAAAAAGATAAGCCCATTGCTTGATTTGGTTCATGATAAGGATCTTGACCGATTATAACAACTTTGATGTCTTTTGGAGATGTATATTTAAATGCATTAAACATATTTTCTCTTGAAGGATAAATAATATGATTCTCATATTCTTCATCAAGAAAATTATTTAGTTCTTTTGTGTATTCATTATTTTTAATTGAGGCAAAAAACTCATTCCATTCATTTATCATATTTAAATTATCGCATACAAATCTCTTTGTTTTATAATATAAAATACAACTTATGAAAATATTATTCGTATTTAATCATCCTGCACCATATAAAGTTAGACTTTTAAATGAACTGAATAAATATTTTGATTTAACTGTTATTTTTGAAAGAAACCTAAATAAAGATAGACAAAATAGTTTTTATTTTGAAAAAGAATATAAATTCAAAACTATTGCAATTAATGGAATAAAAATTGGAAATGAGAATTTTGTTTCTAATGGAATTAAAAATCATATTAAAAAGAATAAATACGATTTGATAATTATGAATGGCTATTCCACATTCGCTGAAATGGTAGCAATAAAATATCTAAAGAAGAAAAAAATACCATATTGCTTATATATAAACGGTGGGATAATCAAAGAAAAAGAATTGTCACTTAAAAAATATATAAAAACTAAATACATTTCAGGCGCGAATATGTATTTTTCTCCTGATGAAAATTCAAATAAATATCTTATCTATTATGGAGCGGACATAAATAAAATTCACAATTATACATATTCAACAATTTATCAAAATGAAGTTTTAAATAAACCATTAACCCAAAATGAAACTGATACTTTAAAAAAGAGACTAAATCTTGACTCATTGCATAAAGAAATCTACATTTCCGCGGGTCAATTAATTAAAAGAAAAAATTATTTTAATTTAGTAAAAAATTGGACAAAAGATGAAGCGAAACTTCTATTAATATTTGGCGATGGCAAACAACGAAAAGAAATACAAAATTACATTAACAAAAATAAACTAAATAATATAAAATTAATGGGCTTTTGCGGTAGAAATACATTATTTGAATATTATAAAATCGCTGACGGATTTATATTTCCAAGCAACGAAGATATATACGGACATGTAATAAATGAATCAATGTCACAAGGGCTACCAATTATTTCATCAATCAACATTAATTCATCGAAAAAATTAATTAAAGATGGTTACAATGGAATATTTATTAAAAATATAGACCACTTATCAATCGATAAAGCGCTTGAAGATATTAAAAATATTAAAAAAGAAAATTGCTTGAAAGTCGCAAAAGAGAATACGATTGAACAAATGATTCAAGACCATTTAAAAATTCTCAATCATTAATTTAAGTTTATTTTCTAATTTATCGACAATTTTATTTATTGTTAAATTATTATCAAAATAAGTTCTATTACTCTTTCCAAGGTTATCTTTTTCTTCTTGACTCATAATAGATATAGTTTTCATTGTATTAGCAATATCATTAACATTTTCACTAGAGAAAACTGAACCATTTGCTTCTTCTAACATCTTTTTTGCATCGCCTTCAATTATTCCTAAAATAGGTCTTCCGTATTTTAAATATTGAACAGCTTTGTTTGGGATAGTTTTACCAACATATCCTTCATTTTTTAATGAAACAATTAATGCATCAGCGTTTATATAATATTTCTCTGCTTCTTCAATTTTAAGTGCTCCATGATAGCAAACTTTGTCTTCAAGATTTTCATCTTTAATTCTTTTAAGAACTTCATTCAAGCTACTTCCCATGCCCATTAAATGTAAAACAGTATTTTCATCAGTTAATTTAATCGCCGATATTAAATTATCCACTAATTGGAGTTTGCCTATATTTCCTGCATATACAAAATTATGTTTCTTTGGATAAATAACAGGTTCAATGAAATCGTTTTTACTTTTTAAAGGTGGTTGATTTATATATTCAAAAGATTTGTCTTTAATATTTAATATATCATAAAAATAATTTTTAAAAGATGGTGAGGATATAACTATATCATCACACTCTGAGTATAATTTTTTGCTCCACTTATATAAAATTTTATAAGTCAATGAATTCATTTTAACAGCGTGCGTAACCACTGTTGATTCTGGCCACAAATCTTCACATATTAATAAATGTGGAACACTAAATTTCTTACTATATTTTATCGCAGATGCAATTGAAATAACTGGCGATAAAGAGAAAGATAATACAATATCAAATTTTTCTTTAAATTTAGAAATAAATCTTTTGGAATTAAAATAAAAAGACAAATAATTTTCATATACAGAAAATCTAGTATCTTTTCTTGGTTTTAAATTAATTCTATGAACAATAACTCCATTTATATTCTCTTTTTTGATGGATTTATATTCTGGCAATATCTTTTTAAAACCATAATTTGGTTTTCCTGTTATAACACTAACCTCATGCCCGCGTCTAAATAACTCTTCAGCAATATAACTAACAGAGTTTAATTCTGGATAATAGTATTGAGAGACAATTAGAATGCGCATTTTATAAAAACAAATTAAATAATTTTATAGAATAAATTATACTTTAAATATATGAACAAAGAAATTAAAACAAATGTTGTTATAAATTTAATTCGAACAATAACAATGACTTTGCTTTCATTTGTTACATTTCCTGTTGTTTGTCGCATATTAGGCGATTCAATGCTTGGACATTTTTCATGGGCTACATCTTTTGTTTATTATTTTATAGTTTTATCAAAAATTTCTATTCCAAATATCGCTATTAGAGAATGCGCTAAAGTGAAAGATGATCCAAATAAACTATCTATGAAAGTGCAAGAATTTTTCATAATGCAAGCTGTTATGACTCTGCTTTCATTTGGCTTATTAATAATAATTGTTTTTAGTGTTCCAGCGTTTAATGGAGAATTAAATCAAACATTAATATTCATATTATCACTTAATTTTTTAACAAGTGTTTTTGCATTTGAATGGGTTTTTACCGCTCTTGAAAAACAAACTTATTTAGCGGTTAGATCAATTATTATTTTAGGTATTGTTGATGTATTAATATTTGTTTTTGTGAAAAGACCAGATGATGTTTATACATATACATTTATAACTACTTTGACCACTATTTTAACTGTGCTATCAAATCTAATTTATCTACCGAAATTAGTTAAATTTAAAAAAGTTGAAAAATATAATTTTAAACAATATTTTCCTTCATTATTGATTCTATTTTGTATTTCTTTTTGTGCGGCAATTTATTCAAAAACCGATTCATTTATTCTTGGTTTAATTGATGAAAGCAAGAAGTCTGTTGGAAGCTATTCCGTCGGAATGAAAGGCGTTGATATAGTCATAACTTTCTTTATTTCTTTATCAAGCGTATTTATGCCGAAAGCAAGTCAATATTATCATAATGATGATCAGAATAATTTCTTAAAAATTAATAAATATTCCACAAATATATGCTTATTAATTGCAATACCAGCAATTGCTTTAATGAGTTCATTAGCTACACCTATTACTTCATTAATATCAGGTTCATACGATTCAAGTAGTTATAATGACGCAAGTACAATATTGATTGCATTAACGCTACTAATGGTTACATATTCATTATCAAACAATATATATACTCAAATATTAATTCCTCAAAAAAGAGAGAAAATCTATTTATATTCAATGCTTATTGGCTCACTACTTAATATCGGTTTATCGCTTTTATTTGGCTTAGTTATATTTAATAATAGGCCCGCTGTTGGAGTGGCAATTGCAACATCTATAAGCGATTTAATAATACTAATATTCCTTTTAGGATTTACATGGAAAACATCAAGCAAAATGATATTTAATTTTAACAATCTTAAAATATTAATTTTAGGAATTATATTAGGACTTACATCTTATTTTGTCGGTCCATTATTATTTAATGTATTTTCTCAAACAAATTCTATTCAGATATCATATGTTTTCGAAATATTATCTATAT
>JBNMLE010000014.1:0-20593 GCA_050874705.1 Bacilli bacterium | reverse complement strand
TTATATATACATTAGTCAAACACTTTTTAACTAGTATGCATTTAAACTAATCTTTTTTTATTAAATTAAATTTTACCTCTTTTAAATATTTCTGAATAAAAAATATATATTTTTTTGTAAAAAAGTTCTATATTTATTGAGAGGTATTTATTATGGCAAAAGTAATTAAAGAACAAAAACAAACAGTTGTTGAAAATGTTGAAGCAAAAAAGCAACCAAAAAGTGATGGCAAATACTATGTCATCAGCAAAAGCGATAAAGGATGGGAAGTTAAATTAGCCCAAACAAAAGGCGCTGCTGGAAAAATCATTAAAACATTAAAAACAAAACCAGAAGCTGAAGCATATGTTAATTCACTTACTGATAAAAATGGTAGATCAGCTGTAATTCATAATTCAAAAGGCGCTAATAAAGGGCGTGCAACAAAAGTTGCTAAAAAATAGCTATTAAAAGCAAATTAAGGGACTGTGTTCCCTTTTTTATATACTATTTAAATTTTTAATTTAATTTCGCTTGATTAAAATATTATTTGTTTAATAATAAAGATAGGAGGAAAAATTATGATTTCATTAGTTAAAAGATCATTAAGCAAATGGATTGCAGCGGCAATGATTCTTGTCGTTGGTATTGTTTGCATTGTTGCTGGTGCAACTAATAGCGGAGAATCATTCAACACTATTTCACTTGTATTAGGCATCATCTTAACAGTTGTTGGAGGTGTTGGCGTATTAATGTCAATTGTCGCATCAATTGTTTTAAGAAAAGCAGTTTTAGGAATTGCATTAGGTTCAGGTTTAGTCTTAGCATTTGGAATTTTTATTCTCGTAAATCAAAGCATTGCTGGTGCGATAATAACTTACATTATGTTATTTATTCCTTATATCCTTATTGTTCTTGGAGCAATTATGGTTCTTAACACTATCTTCACAATTGTCTATGCTGTCAAAGATAAAGTTGTTAAATCAGCAATTAGCCCAATTCTTATCGGAGCTCTTGTTGGTGTTTCTGCTTTAGTGCTTGGTTCACTCGGCGTTGGAAATAACCCTGTTATTCCACATAGTGCTCAATTGATTATATTTGGTATTCTAATCATCTTAGTTGCTATCCTTATCGCTCTTACAACATTTGTGAAAATGCCAAGTGTTGTCAGCGTTGTAACAATTAACGAAGACAAATAATGATTTATTAATAGAAGGTCGGATTAATTCCGACTTTTTATTTGCACAAAAAAACTGGCATAAGCCAGTATTTTTAGTTTTGACAATTATAAGTTAACGTTATGATAGACGTTTTGAACATCTTCGAGTTCATCAAGGTTATCAATGAGTTCTTCGAATTTAGCTTTTGTTTCAGCATCTGGAATATCAATATATTCATTTGGAATCATACTGATTTCTGCTTCTTCGTATTCATTAATGCCAAGTGAAGCAAGAACTTCTTTTGCTTTTGCAAATGAAGATGGTGTCACATAAACAACAACTAAGTCTTCATCTTGTTCAACGCTGATAACATCAACATCACCAAGGATTAAGGCTTCTTCTACTTCATCACGATTATTTCCTTTGAATACTAAAACACCTTTTTCTTCAAAGTTAAATGAAACGCTACCTAAGTGACCACCTTTACGGACAACTGCTGTTTTAACTTCAACAAGAGCACGATTCGGGTTATCAGTTAATGTATCAACAATAATATATGATCCTGCTGGACCAAAGAATTCATATCTACCAGCGATAAATACTTCTGCATCTCCACCTTGGGCTTTCTTAATAGCGCGATCAAAAACATCTCTTGGAACTGATTTTCCACGATATTTTTCATAAACCGCTCTTAAAGCTAAATTTGTTTTTGGATCAGGTGAACCTGTTCTTGCAGCAAGGTATGCTTCTCTAGAAGCACGAGCGTATAATGCTGATTTAATTTTTCCCGTTCTTGCCATCGCGGCGGCACGGACTTCATGGTGTCTTCCCATAATAATATCTCCTAAATTGCGTTTTAATTATACTCTTGTAAAACAAGATAGAAAAGTTTTTATTTTTAGGTTTATTTATTATTTTTGAAAAATAAGTCGTCTAAATTATATAATCTGTAGTTTTTGTCCGATAAGTTTTCAAAACCACTTTTAGAGAAAAAACCTAAATTATAATAATCAATTTTATTATTTTTTAATGAATTTATTAATTCATTTTCGATATGGTTATCAACTGGTGAATTTGTATATTTGCATTCATAAAAAACATATCTGTTTTTATCTTTTGTAACAATATCATATTGACCATTGGAATGTGCTTTTTTATTGTTATAAGAAAATGAACCAATTTCTTCAAATATTGGATCCATTTCACCACTTAAATTCTTCCTTAAAAGGAATTCTTTACAAATGTTTTCAAATTTTAAAGGGATATATTTATTAAATAAGTCATCTTTAATTTTTGTTTCGTAAAATATATCAATTGGAATAATGTTTTTAATAGCGAGATTTGGATAAATTAATGAGAAATAAAAACTAAATAAATTGTCATTTAAATTGTAATAAGCGTGTTTCTTTGCATAATCATTAATCGAATACGTTTTCGATAAAAAGCCTATTTCCACTAAAACATTTAAAAGATAAGCTAAATCACTATTTTTAGCATTTAACGAATAATTTGCATTTATATCTTTATATGAATGTTTTCCTGATGTAATAAGTTTCATTAAATATGAAGCATTTTCTATTTTGGTATATTCATCTTTCATTGTTCCGTTTATTTCATTGATTAATGGAGCGTTCTCGCTTAATAAAAGATCGAATAGATTCTCTTTTAAACTCTTATTTGGGTCTATCATTGAAAGATAATAAGGAGTTCCTCCAAAAATAGAATAATAAGCAATTTTCTCCTCATTTGAACAATTCTTATAAAAATTTGATGCATCTAAATAATCAAATGGTTTAACAAATAATTTATATTTAAACCTTCCGAAAAGAGGACTTTTTATGCTCACTAATTTAAGCATTGTGTCAACATAGCTTCCAGAGATAATAAGTTTTATATTTCCTTTATTTTTATATTTTTGAATAAGAGATTGAATAAAACTACATATTAAATCTAAATCTTTTAAAAACGGAAATTCATCTAAAACCAAAACAATTTTATTATTAATTGACAACGAAAATATATATTCAAGAACTTCACAAAAAGAACTATTTTTTGAAATTGCAATATTAGGGAAAACATGTGCTAAAACACTTATTAATCCATTTGAATTAACATTATCTAGCGCATTTAAACATTGATAATAAATAAAATTACCATCGCTATATTTTTGCGATTGCAAAATTAATGCTGATTTCCCTTGCCTTTTTCTACCATAAACAACAAGCCCACAGAAGCCATCTTCATTGTAGAATTTTTTAAATAAATTTAATTCTTTTTCTCTTGCGTAAAACATAATATACCTCAGCTCGAATCAATTCTAGTAGAATGAATTCAAGTAACTTTAATAGGAAACTTTAACAAGATATAATCCGCACGCTTTTGCGCGATATTGACAACTACAAGTTTGATTATTTAATAAATCTTCTATATATGATTTTTCTATTTTTCCTAAGCCAACCTCGATAAGAGCACCAACGATATTTCTGACCATATATCTCATAAATCCATTGCTTGATATTTCCAAGATCAATTCATTATTATCTTGTTTGATGTTAAAAGAATATATTTCCCTAATATAATTGTTTTCATCTTCTTCTTTTGCAGTGAAAGATTTGAAATTATGTTCACCTATAAATAGTTTTGATGCTTCTATAATTTTATTAACATCTAATTTTCTTAAAAATTGAAAAACATAATTTCTTTCAAAAGGATTATATTCACCCATATTTAAAATATATTTATATGTTTTCTTTTTAGCGGAAAATCTAGCATGGAAATCATCTTCAACTCTTACTAAAGAATTAATATGAATATCTTCAGGAAGAAGGGAATTAATTGAATAAAGGAATTTGCCTAAATCAACATTCTCTTTATCAACATCAAAATGAAATGTTTGTCCTAACGCGTGCACTTTTGCATCAGTTCTACCGCTTCCATAAATTTTAGTTTTCTTATTTAAAATTTTACTTAAAACTTTTTCAATTTCTTCTTCAACACTTCTTCCATTAGGTTGAATCTGCCAACCAACGAAATTTGTTCCATCATAACTAACAGTTGCTAAAAGTCTCATAAAAATTTCTTAATATTGTTATCTAATATTCCTAATAAGATTAAATATGTAATAAGCCCTGCGATTGTCACTAAAAAAGCAGGTAAAAATGATGGAGTAGAAAATGTAAATTCATAATGAGAAACAATTATCGTTCCACTCATAATAGCGCCACATAAAATAAATGCAAAAAAATCACCAACATGGAAAGTCAATTTTCTATATTTAGTTCTTTTTGCTTTTGGATCATATCCTCTTGCTTCCATAGCGTCCGCTAATTCTTCACTTCTTTGGAATGCGGAAACAAATAATGGAACTATCAACGATATAATCGCTTTAATCTTAATTGATAATTTCCCGTGTTTAAAATCAACACCACGAGATTCTTGAGCTTTCATAATTCGTTCAGTTTCATCAAGAAGAGTTGGTATAAATCTTAATGCAATTGATATAGTCATTGCTATCTCATGAGCAGGGAATTTAACAATTTTTAATGGCGTTAAAAACCATTCTAAGGCATTAGTTAAATCGAGTGGCTTTGTCGTTGAAGTTAAAATCATTGTTAAAGAAACCATTAATATAAGACGAATAATGATTTTTAATGATTGAAAAATAGCTTCAAAATAAATATTAAATGTTCCAATGCTAAAGGCTACATTACTCGCATCTTTAGGAGGGATTAAAGCGTTAATAATCATTAAGAATAATATAAAAAACCAAAGCGATTTTAATGATGAAAATAGCGATCTAAAACTAACATGAGAAATAACCATTAATAAAATTAATAACGCAAAAAGAGTGCCGCCCATAACGAATGTAATAGTCCAATCGTTATATTGAAAAAACACCGCTACCATTAAAAGAATTAGACAAACAATTTTATTTCTTGCATCCATTCTATGAATAAATGAATCATAAGGAACATATCTACCAAGTGTTAAATTATTCATGGTTATGCTCCTTTATTTCTTTTATTAAAGAAGGAATATCTTTAATCTTTGTTAAATCTAATTTATATCCTTTGTCGATAAGCTTTTTTACACATTTTGCTAAAAGAGGCGTTTCAAGTGAATATTTTGTTACATCATCGAAAAATAATTTATCAGGAGAAGTAATTTCCATCACTTTTCCATCATTCATGACTATAACATTATTTGCGTATTTAAATACTACATCCATATCATGGGTCACTAAAATCACGGTAATTCCTGATTCATTTATTTTTTTAAACAAATCTAATATTTCTTTAGTGCCGCTTGGATCAAGACCTGCAGTTGGTTCATCAAGAATTAAAACATCTGGTTTCATTGCAAGAATTCCAGCAATAGAAACTCTTCTTTTTTCTCCACCAGATAAATCAAATGGTGAACGAGTAAAATAGCTTTCATCTATACCCACTAAAGAGAGGCATTCATGAGCTATTTTTAAAGCATCTTCTTTTTTAACACCAAAATTCATTGGTCCAAATATAACATCTTTTTCAATAGTCTCTTCGAATAATTGGTTTTCTGAAAACTGAAAAACAATGCCGACTTTTTTTCTTAAATTTTGTAATTTTTTTGTTCTTTCTTTTTTGTTTGAACTTATAACAAAATTATCAACAACAACTTTCCCTTTCGCGGGAATTAATAGTCCATTAAATTGTTGTATCAAAGTGGATTTTCCACACCCAGTTTTACCAACAATAGCAGTAAAAGAACCATCTTTAATTTCAAAAGATACATCATTTAAAGCTTGATAGGCAAATGGTGTTTTCGGTGAATATTCATAAAAAACATTCTCGGCTTTTATAGGCATAAATCTTTAACCACCTTATCTAAGCCTTCTTTTAATAAAGAATCTTTTAATTTTTCATTAAATGGAATATCAAGCCCTAATTTAAATAATTCATTTTTATGTTCCAACAAATCATTTGGGCATAAATCATAAGCGATTTTCCCTTTATCTAGGACAATAATTCTATCGCTTAAAAAAGCTTCTTCGATATCATGGGTAATCGATATTATTGTTAAATCTGGTTTCTCTTTTTTTAAAGAATCAACCATATGTTTAATTTCTAATTTCCCTTTTGGATCAAGCATAGATGTTGCTTCATCAAAAATTATAATATCTGGATTCATAGCTAAAACACCTGCGATAGCAACGCGTTGTTTTTGTCCACCAGAAAGATTTGTTGGTTCTTTATCAATAAATTTGCTCATATTAACTTTCTCAACAAATTCATTAATAATCTTGTCCATATCTTTTTGAGGAACATTTCTGTTTTCAAGTCCAAAAGCAATATCATCTCTTACAGTCGAACCAATAAATTGATTGTCAGGATTTTGAAAGACAATTCCTATATGGCTTCTTATTTCTCTGATATTTTGTTTATTATATTCAAGATTAAAAGCTTTAATCGCACTAGATTTTGAATCAAGAAGACCTATAAGAAGTCTTGCAATTGTTGATTTACCACTTCCATTATGTCCAATAATTGAAATATATTCACCTTTATTAACATCAAAAGAAATGCCATCTAAGACATTTACTTTTCCATCGTATGAATAAGATAAATTATTAATTTCAATGAGCTTCATGAAAATTTAAATCTAAGTCTCTTCCTTGATATCTTCTAACTTTAACTCCCGCTAATTCAAGCATAAGTCTTGAAGCAGTTGTTTCAGTTGTGTCATGGTATTTATCATCACCATAAACAACTTCTTTAATTCCTGATTGAATGATCGCTTTTGTGCATTCATTGCACGGGAAAAGTGTTACATATAAAGTACAACCTTTTAAAGCTGATCCATTTCTTGTATTTAATATAGCGTTAAATTCGGCATGACAAACATATAAATATTTTGAGTTTAAGCCCTCGCCTCTTTCCCATGAAATTTTATTTTCATCAATGCCAGTAGGCATACCATTATAACCATTAGAAACAACCTTATGGTCATTATCAACAATACATGCACCAACTTTTGTGTTTGGATCTTTGCTTCTTAATGCTGATAATTTAGCCATTCCCATGAAGTATTCATCCCAAGTAATATTTGATTTAGTAGCCATAATGATCTCCTTTTAGTCAAATTATTCTAAAACAAAATTGTTTTATATTAAAGATTTACTATAACAATAACACACGCAATCATTAAAATTATTATGACCCCTATCGCTATTAAAGCTCCGATAGGTACATAAAATTTTGGAGGATTATTCTTTTCCTCTTCATTATCATTTATTTCTTCGTTTTTGTTTTTATCATTTTCCATAAGCTTTATTTTCTTTATTAAAAATCTTGTTAGTCAATCTTAAAAGATATGTTACCACAAAAGCATTCAATGGAACATTGATGAATATAATTACAGCTTGAGCAAAAAATATAATCCAAAAATCAACTTCAAAAAAATATGCTTTAACAAGCGAATTTAAAATCATTAAAATAACAATTTCACTTATCAAGCAGGTAAAAGATACATTCATAAATGTTGCTGCATTTTCTGAATGCTTTCTTTTTAACAAAATAATGAACAAATCAGTAAGTCCAAGCAAAATAAAACTAACTATAAAAATAATGATTTTTTCATATAGCATAAATGTGTGTGAAGAAATAGAATCATGCGTTAAACCATAAATAAGAATAAAGACCCAAATAGCTAATAATAATGAAGAAAAAATGATAAAAATTATCTTATCGTTTTTAACTTTCTTAAATAATTTAAATAAAAAATATGGAGCGACACCAAGAAGCAAATACACTAAACTAATCCATGGATTAATTGAATATCCAAGTGCATTTGGAACTAAAATAATTCCTAATATATCGCTTGCGCCTCCAATAATGCCACCATAAATAGGACCTAAAAATATGCTTGAAAATATAATTAAAGCTGGCCCAAGAGATATCCTTACAAAAGGAATAAATGGTATATTCTGTATTGAAAGAAATCGCGTACAAATAATAACTAACGCTAAAACTAAACCTGAAATTGATATTTTATAAACGGCATCAAGTTTCATAATTTTAGCTTCTTTCTAACTACTCCAACAAAAGCAAGCGATCCAGTTACTAAAACTAAATCATCAGGAAATTGCATAGATTTTTCTCTTATTAAAGTCATATAATCGCTGTTAAATTTATAATCACCTAAATAAAGGAAATAATCTTCTTCTGTTCTTGCTCTTTTATGATTAAAAGTGGTCAAAGTTACATCATTAGATATATTTCCTAATTCAATTAACATCGATTCAATGTTTTTATCTTTAAAAGCCGCAAAAACGACATGGATTATTCTATGCTCGCTTTTTTCTAAAGAAGTAACTAAATTATGAATTCCATCAGGATTATGCGCACCATCAAGAAGAATATTGCTACTTATATACTCAAATCTACAAGGAAGTAAATTGCATTTTAATCCTTCTTTAATTTTATTTTCTTCAACTGGTAATAAATTATTTAATATTTTTACTGCCTCTATTGCTATTGATGCATTTGTTAATTCATAAAAACTATTTGTATCTAACTCAATATCTTTAAAAGGCATATAGTCAAAATGATATTTTCCGTTAACAAGCATTTCATTATAAAAATCATTTACAACATATATTTTAGAATTCATGCTTTTAGCGTATTCTCTTATCGCATACATCACACTTTCTTCAAGTTTCCCCACTAAAACTGGTGTATTTTCTTTTATAATGCCTGCCTTGTTATATGCAATTTCACTAATAGAACGGCCTAAATATGCTGTATGTTCAAGACTAACATTGCTAATGATTGATAAGATCGGATTTATCACATTTGTGGCGTCGATGCTTCCACCCATCCCAACTTCAACAATAACTAAATCAAGTTGGAGTGCACTAAAATATTGATAAGCAATAAATGTTTGCATCTCAAATGAAGAAAGATGAAATTTTTCAAACTCATTTTTATATTTTAAAAAGAGTCTTTCATAATCTCTAAATGGAATATTGCTACCGTTAACTTTTATCATTTCAGTAACATCAGTTAAATATGGAGAGGTATATAAACCAACCTTATATCCGTTTTTTAAATAAATATTATATAAATAATTAGCAATGCTTCCTTTCCCGTTTGTGCCACTTATATGAATAGCTTTTAAAGAAAAAGAAAAATGCATATATTCTAAAAATTCATCATAATTATTTCTTTCATATGATGAATAATAATGGTCTAAAAAATATTGTTCTAATTCTTTAATGCTCATAATATGTCTTTACCGTTATTCTTTTTAATACGGTCCATCATGCGCTTATCATCGCGTTCTTTTATAACTTCGCGTTTGTCGTATTTCTTTTTACCTTTTCCTAAAGCAATTTCCACTTTTGCTTTTCCTTTTTTTAGATATATTTTTGTTGGAATAATAACAAAAGATTTTTCGATTGCTTTTCTTTCCATCTTAAAAATTTCTAATTTATGAAGCAATAATTTTCTTGTTCTATTAGGATCATGATTAAAAATATTGCCTTGATCATAAGGAGCAATATGCATATTAACTAAAAAGGCTTCTTGATTACGTATGACAACATATGAATCATTAAGTGTGGCCCCGTTTTTTCTTAAAGACTTAATCTCGGTGCCTTTGAGTTCTATGCCACATTCAATAAAATCTTCAAGAAAATAATTGAAGTATGCTTTTGAATTATTAACTAAGATTTTAATATGGTCACTCATAAAACTCCTTTTGCTTATATATTTTAACTTGTTAAAACAATATTGTAATTAAATCTTTATAGTTTTTATTTTACTTCACCACTAGAAGATGGTTCTGGGCTTGTTTGGTTTGCAATTCTTTCATAATTTCTATATGAACGAATAATGATACATGAGGCAACTGTTGTACCAAGGAACAATAAGCCAATAACAAATGATGACCAAGTATATGGTAAGAAAGAGAACATGCTTCCATCATTTAATGCATTATTAATAACTACAGTAACTGCGATAATAATAAACATTTTAATTGTTATAAATAGTTCGCTCATAAATGCCCCAGCATAAAGAGGGATTTTGTATTTGTGCGAAGTTGAATTTTCTCTAAAAAATCCACTTCCGAAAAATACAGCGTAAACGCAAAGGGATGCATAAATAAAGAATGTAAGAATTAAATTAATTCCTAAAAATACAAAAAGCGATATATCAGTATTAGTCAATGTAGATGATGTAGTTAATTGAGAAATTAAACTCAAAAGCAATGAACATGAATTATATGAATAAGTGTATGAATTACTAACATAAGTAACATAAGTTCCAGAATGGAGGCTATCAATTATTGAAAAAGCAAATATTATTGATAACGCTGATAAAATCTTTTCTATAAATAAACTTATTTTATTTTTATCAAATGCTTTGGCGCATTCAAATGAAACCATAAGGAATAACAATAAACTAGACAATGATAAAAATGTATTCATCATAGATGATTTTTCAAAATATGTAACAGTTGTTCCGTTTAAATGTTGAATTCCCAATAAAGAAGAAACGGCAAATAAATTTGAAACATAGACAATGATGAGATATCTATAAGAAGAAATCTTATCATTTGTTTTTAATGCTTTAGACGCGCTTATAATACCTTTTATTCCAAAGATATAAGTTATGAAAATGTTCCCTAACACCAAAATAAATGGAATAATTGTGTCGAAAAGAAGAACTATAATATAGCCGATATTATTCATATCTAGTCCAGAAACAATATTTGCAAATTTAATCCAATTTGTAATTAAAAAATAATAAGAAAAACCAAATGATGTATCTGCATTAGTAGATGTATCAGTAATATCAATATATTTTCCAAGAACCACAAATAAAGATATTGATAATAAAACAATGATTGATATTAAAAATACTTTATTAAAAACACCATCTAATTTATTAATAGTTTTACTATAGCCCGATACTTTATTCTCTCCCTTATGAGGAACTTTGTACGAACAATTTGGACATTTAGTAGCATCTTTATCTAATGGTGTGCCACATTTTGGACATAATATTTTTCCATCTAAGCGCTGACCGCAGTTAATACAATATTTCGCGGTATCAATGTTTTCAAAACCACACTTCTCACACTTCATCTATTTTTCCACAAAAGGATGGTCGATATGAATAACCGGACAAATCCTTTTCCTTTCGTCTTTATTTAATAACTCACTTATTTTACTAGTAAGATTATTAAAATCAACATTATCTTCATAAGGAACTAAAACATCGAAGATAACATTGCATCTATTTTTCCCGTGAACGACTCTAAAATCATGAAGTGATAAATTGCTATCGATTTCTTTTAAAGCGTTTATTGCCTTTTCTTTTAATCTAATTGTTTCAGGATTTGATACATCAATTGGATCCATATGAATTGTCAAGTCAATGCCGTATTGTTTTTCAATATCATTTTCAATCTTATCTATTAATTCATGAGAATCCATTACATCAACATTTGAATCAACTTCAACATGAATTGACATAAATACCTTTGATGGGCCATAGTTATGAGCTAGTAAATCATGAACACCTAAAACACCTTTATAAGAAAGTATTGTGGCCACTACTTTTTTAATATCTTCTTCCTTAATAGCTTCACCCATCAACGGACTAGATGTTTCAACTACCATTTTAATGCCTGAAAAAGCTACAAATAAAGCAATAACAACGCCGACATATCCATCAATATTCCAAGAGAATAAATAAGAAAGTAAAGCAGATATAAATAATATTGTTGTGGCAATTGAATCGGTCAATGAATCAACACCTGTTGCTTTTAAAGCAACGCTATTAATAATTTTGCTAATTCTAAAATTAACAATTGCTTGAACAATCTTAATTAATACTGATACTCCTAAAATAACTAATGTAGCAATTGAATATGAAGCAACACTACCATCAATAATCTTTTCAATAGAGTTATATAAAAGTAATGCCGCTAAAGCGACAATAATAATTGAGACAATTAAACCGGCAATATATTCAAATCGTTGATGACCAAATGGATGTTTTTTATCAGCGGGCTTACTTGAAATTTTAAAACCCACCAATGTGACTATTGAACTACCAAAATCGGATAAGTTATTGATAGAATCCACAATAATTGAAACAGATTTAGAAAGAATACCAAACACCATCTTAAGAGCAAATAATATTGAGTTTGTGAAAATACCTAAACCTGCCGCTAACTTTCCGTGAGCGGTCCTAACTTTTTGATTAGATGTATCTTTATAATTTTTAATAAATATTTTTCTTAATAGTGTAACCATAACATTAGATTAATTCTTTAACGAGAAATTTTGAACAATAAATTTTGGTTTTTAATAACTCATTTTGGTTTTTTTGGCAATTCTATTTAGGTTTTTTTGATATTTTACTTTAGCTTTTTTTGATTTTAATTTCCTTTAACATAAAAAGCGCAGTAAACTGCGCTTAATATATAAGGCTTTTAAATTATTGTTCTTTGCGTTTTCTAATAAATAGATAACCACCAATAGATGAAACGGCGACTAATGAGATAACTACAATAATAGCAATTGTTGTTTCACTATTTGCATTAGTAATAAATGGATTAATACGTGCTTGAGAAACAACTGATCTATTTAAGAAGTTTTCAATTTTTCCAGTTGCAACAAGGTAATCATATTTCCATAAGAATTTTTCAACTAAATTACCATTTTCATTTGCTTGAGCATTCTTGAGGGCTTCAAGATCGGCAGCTTCAACCATATCAAGATATCCTTTAGCGGTTTCAACATCATATGTACCATCAACCCAAGTTCCAGTAGAAGAATTACCACAAACTAATGCAGCATCAGCTTCATGAATTGCAACAAATAAATCTTCTGAAACAGTATATTCGGTCGTCGTTTGACCACCAGTTAGTTTATAAATTTCTGGCAACAACATTGAAGCACTAAGAACTGACGTATAATTTAAAAATCTTTCAGCTGTGTTATTGTAAAGAATTCTTCCATAATCACCGCAAGTAATTGTTGCTTTATTAGCATCAATAGAGATTGTCCATGAATTTACAGCTTTGCTGTCACTGCTATCATATGTCATTGTTTTTGCGGCAGTAGCCCCAACAACTTTTCCATTAACATCTGTGAAAGTCCATGCACTAGAACTACCCGATAATGTGAAATAATATGACACTTCACTTGTTATTTTATTATTTGCAAATGTAGCATCTGAAGCGGTTAGGAACTTGCCTGTTCCCATATCACCCATCATTTTTCCTTTTTCAGCTAAAGCAATAACAATTTTATCTCCTGCATTTAACTGATCGGCTGATGTAACTAATTCACAAGATGCTGGTGTGCCGCTGACAAGTTTAATAGTTGTTTTAGCTAAAGTCACAGTAATTGAAATAGGTTCTTTTACAACATCACCATCTTCACTATAAACAACATTAATTGTTTGTGTACTTAAATCAGTAAAATCAACAGTTCCTTCAATTGTTGCTTTATCTGTTACATCAATATATCTATTTGAATTAACATAGCTAGCTTCGACAGTCATTCCGCTTAAATCAAGTTCAGTATCATCAGTCGTATATGATGTTTTAAGACCATCTACCAATAAACCTTCTAATGCTTTTTCAACAACTTTAATTGTAATATTATCATTGGAAGAAATTGAATCAGGAGTGCCGTTATTATCGAAAGTGTATGTCGCAATAACTTGAATTGCATCACCTACTTCATTTAACACACCTAAATTCCATGTAACATCGTTAGTAACATCAACAATGGTCTCTCCATCAGAGTACATAACATTAACTACTAAACCAGTTGGATCAAATGTTTCTCCAACGAAATATTCTGACATTTTTAGCGTTCCTTCAACAGACAAATATAAAGGTAAATTAGTAGGATCTTTAACATCAATTTCTATTGTTCCAAACACGTCTCCACAAGTGGCTTTAATTGTAGCTTTACCAACTTTAACACCTGTAACAACGCCTGTATTTTCGTCAACAATAGCAATATCGGTGTTTGATGTTGACCAAACAACTGTTTTATCATTAGTTGATTCAGGTAATACTTCAGCGGTTAAAGTGATTGTTTCACCAATATTAACAAAATCACTTGAAGCAGTAACTTTAACTGATTCTGCTTTTTGAACAACGTTTTTAAGTACTACAGTTGTTGTTAATTCAGTGTTATTTGTTGTTTCACCAGAATATTTATTTTTTTGAGTATATGAAATAGTTAATGTATTATCACCTTTTTTTAATTGAAAATTATCTGGAGTAATTTTCGCTTCACTTGTAACATCACGCTTTTCACCAGTTATTTCAATATCAGCAGTAACTGTTATGCCTAAATCTGCAACAGTGATTGTTTGCCCAACAGCGAAACCACTGTTAGTAGGTTCACTAGCAGTAATACCAGTTGCTTTGTAGTCATAAATGTAACATCCCGAATTTAATTCAGGAGTTTTTCCACCGTAAATAATATTTCCAACGCCAATTACTTCATCGCCAACTTTAAGCATGTCACTTTTGAATTCTGCATTATTTACATCAGCATAACACTTATAAAAGGTAAATGTGGCACCGTTTCCTTCGAATGTTAATGTATAGTTATTTGTATAGAATTTTTTAGTAGCAATCGTACCTTTAACATAATATTTATCTGTTGTAGCGGTTGTTCCGACTTCTTCGGCTTTGACAATTGCATCTTCAACAGTAAATGGGTTCTCTAAAGTTCCATCCCCTGTATAAGTATATTCTTTGACTGTAATATCATAAGAAGCAGTTAATGTAACTTCGCCTTCAGTATATGAAACTTCAACAGTTTTTGTTCCTACAGTTGTCATATCTGGAACAGTAGTAACTGTTGGTGTAACATTTTTAGTTGTTCCGTCATCATATGTTGCTGTACATGTTCCAGTAAATGAAAATGTATCGCCAACATAATACTCAGTTGTTTGGTCATTGTTTAATGCAATACTTTGGAGAACTGCTGTTGAAACGCTGCCAGAAATTTCAACAGACGCATCCCACAAAATAAATCTAGCTTTTTCTGCAGTTGTAAAAGTGACTGTTACTTCACTGGTTATGTTAGACAAATCGGTCGTACACAAAAAACTTGACGCATCAGTGGTGCTTAATGTAAATGGAGAATTATTAGAAACACCAGTATCTGCTTTTAATGCAAATGAACTTGTCGAGATATTGCCACTACTTAAAGATATGGTTAAAGAAGGACTTGTTCCATTCCATGCGGCTGCGTAAAAACTTAGCTTTGTCGAGTCAACAGGAATCTTTGCAGTAATAGTGCCCGTTTTTTTAGATGTTCCTGCTTTTAAACCAGTTTTACTCTCTTCTCCAATCTTAATTTCTGCATCACTTGCATTTGTGCCTTTGGTAAGTTCTAGACTTTGGCTAGCCGCCCTTCCTTCAACAACATTCTTCGCACCTATACCAATACCAACACCAAGTGTCATAAAAGCGCTCAATAATAAAGCACTTAATCCTTTTCTAAGTTTAGTCATATATATCCCCTTTATCGAGTATTAGACAAACAATTAAACTAGTGCTGCTCATAATTATCAATACGATTAATTATTTGAGTAGCAAATCTTATATGTTTGTCCTCCAAATTTAACGACCCTATTATATGTGGTTTTTCTTCCTATGTCAATAAATAGGGACGCTCGTGGGTATGCGTATACGCAATGGTTCGACATAAAATCTATTTTCGATTAAAAAAAGATATATGAACTCGCAAAAGATTAGTTGTTTTAAATTATCTAAATATTCTTAATATCCTTCCAACTCTTTTGGTCGCCATCAACAATTGGAAAACCGATTGATTCACACATGCTTTCATAAGTAATTATTTCGCATGCTTTTGCCGCTTCATCTAGAAGATAATTAATTTCTTTATAAAAATCCAAAAATTCACTTTTTTTAACATATATTTAAAAATTATAACAATCGCAAATAAATCATTTTTGCCAATTATGAATTTGTTGTTTTTTGTTTTGAGATTTAGCAAATGATGAACTGGCATATCAGCAATTTTTTTATTATTATCATAAATTTTGTAGAAAAATAATTTGTTATTATGTGCACAAACATTTCTAAACATGTTTAATGCTTCTAAAAAAGACTTGAGCTGCTTTGGTGATAATGAAAAATGCTGGCTTATTTTTGTCTTCATTTTTTCATTTAAGTTAATAAAAAAGTATTTTGTTAATCCAAAATCAAATAGATTAACAAATGCCCAAATTGGTATTTGTTCATCTTGATTATAAAAATGTTCTATTAATTTATCTCTTGAATCATTATTTTTCGCTTTAAGAACCTCTTTCAACTTATTAATAAAAGAATTAGAGTATCTTTTTTCTTGTTCTGTAAAATGAGAGTACGAATTTATATCATCCCATGAATAACAACCATATTCTTTAGCAAATTCATATGCAAGATGCCGTTTTAATCTCTCTTCAATTAAAAGTATATTTTTTAGAACTATTTCTTTAAGTTTAGTTTCAAGATGATAAATAGATAGTATTTCTTCAAAACAAATGCCTTCTACATATCTTTCATCAGGCGAATTTAAGATAAAAAAATTTTTGTTTCCGTTTATCAAATTATAATAGTTTATATCTTCAAGCGTTTCTTTCGCTTTAATTTGATCTTTAAAACGCATACCTCTTTCTTTGAGTATGCTTAATTGTTGGTTCACAGTTCTAAATTTGTGCATAAAAATTAAAAAATGAGCCGTCCTTCTCGCCACATTTGTGCATCGGTTCCCCTTTTTCTGAGAAGTCCTAACTCATTACTGATCACAATAATTATATAAATTTTAAACGAATATGCAAGATTTTTGCTTATCTCGGTAAAAAATTGAGACTAATTCCAATTTTGAAATTTTCAACAGAAATATTGGTCGTTAAATTTGGAGGACAAACATATAAGATTTGCTACTCAAATAATTAATCGTATTGATAATTATGAGCAGCACTAGTTTAATCGTTTGTCTAATACTCGATAAAGGGGATATATATGACTAAACTTAGAAAAGGATTAAGTGCTTTACTATTGAGCGCATTCATGACTCTTGGAGTTGGTATTGGTATAGGCACTAAAAATGTTGTTGAGGGAAAGGCAGCTAGTCAAACTGTTACATATAAAATCGCTAGCAAAACAGCTGTAACAACATCCGGCACAGCGCCAACTGATTCGACTGCTACATATACACAAACTTATGGCACTATGTCACAAATGACAGAAGGTAATTCAACGACTTTGACCTTGAGTAATTATGAGAGTTGTAAAATAACCGGACTTGTTTTATCAATGAGATCTAATAAATCGAAAGGCGCTGGTACATTTTCTTTCAAAGCTGGCTCAACAATTTTAAGTGAATTACAATCAGCAACAAACTTTAACAACTGGTTCGACAATAAAAGTTATGGAACAAATTATAGAGATGTTAATGTGACACTAAGTAATTCTGATTATATAATTCAAAATGGCGAAGATTTAGTTGTCACTATCACTGGTACAACAAATTCTTTATATATTCAATCTTATACATTGACTTATGAATTGTTGGCTACAGCAACAAAAATTCAATCAGTTGAATTAACCGATTCATCTAAAATATTCTACTGTGGAGAAACAATCAATAAATCAGACTTTGTTGTAAAAGATGATACTGGAAGTGTAGTTGAAAACTTCGATATTGATGTAACAACAGTTCCATCCACATCAGGTTCATTCAATATAACTTTTACAAGCGAAGGTTTAGAAAGCAAAACAGTTGCTTTTAACGCTACAACAACTGCTAAAAGTGTCACTATTACTCCAGATGTTTTAAACATTACTCAAGGATATGTTGGACACACAGAACAATTAACTGCATTGGTTGCATATAATAATTCTGAAAATACAGATAGCAATGTAACATGGTCCTCGTCAGACGCAAATGCAGTTATTGATGAAAACGGATTGCTTCAACTTAACAGTGAAAGCGGAACAGCAACAATTACTGCAACCGCAAAAGTATTAGGTGCAAACAATGTAACTATTTCTAACTCTATAACTGTTACCTGGTCAAATTTAAAAGATCAATCATTTAAAAAGATGACAAGCGATACTGTTTTGAAAGCTGGTTATAAAGTAATTATTACTAATAGTGCCGCAACAGCTGTAATGGGTTATTACGCAAGTGGAAGCAATATTAAAGAAATTACTGAAGGTTTTACAGTAAAAAATGATTCTATTACTGTTCAAAGCGATACTCAATGTGTTTATACATTAGTGGGCGATTCAACTACTGGATTCTCTTTTAAAGATGGGAATGGTCAATATATTTATGCAGCAAGTTTATCGAAAAATCAATTGATGGCGCAAAATACTATCGATGACAACGCAAAATTCGATGTTACATACACTGATTCCGGTATTACCATTAAAGCAAAAGGCGCAAATACGCACAATTTATTACGCTATAATTCTAATAATGGCAACGAAATATTCTCTTGTTATGAAAGCGGACAACAACCAGTACAACTTTATGTCCAAAATGTAGATGAAAAAACATTAAATTTATCAGCTGAATCTTTATCAGGCGTTGTTGGTCAAGGCACAACTGAAATTAAAGCAGTTTTTGAAAACTGGACCCCTACAACATTTAATTGGACAAGCAGCAACGAAACAATTGCAACTATCGAAGGTGGGGAAACTGCTACAATCACTCCGTTAGCGTATGGAGAAACAACAATTACATTAACTGCTTCTGATGGAACAAATACTTTAGAAGCATCTAATAAGTGTGTTTATACAGTCACTGTTCTTCCTGAAGAAATTAAATTATTTGTTTCCGATGTCGAAACATATGAGATAGAAATACCTTTAGGGGATACTTCTTGCCAAAATCTTCCTGATGCAAGTGTATTACCAGAAGGATCTAGTCAAGATGTTGAATGGTCGATTGTGTCGGGCAATAATGTTGTTAGATTAACAGGTACTAGATATTATATCGAAGCAGATGGTACAGCTGTTATTCGTGCAACATCTACTGTAAATCCAAATGTTTACAAAGACTTCACTATCACAGTTACCCCTAATGTTGTTGAATCATTAAGTGTAAGTGGCACACCATCTATGCAATACACATCAACAAATTTAGATTTAACAGGTTTAACATTTACCGCAAAAATGTCTAATACAGGTGATAAAATAGTTAATTCAAATGATATTACTTTTTCTCCATCAATAATGCCAAATGAACCAATTGAAAATTTGGAAATCACCGCTACATATGGTGAAAAAACATGCACGTTCAATGTTAATGTTATTCAAGCTCCAAAAGGATTTAGTTTATTAACGGATGCTTCAGTACTAAATGCTGGCGATAAAATTATTATCACAAATAGAGAAAATGGTGCAATAGCAAGCGAATTCAATGATATTACAGCATCAAGTACTTACTTAACAGGTGAGAACCTAAGTTCATTAACTAGTTCGACAACTTTTATCGAATGGGACAAAATAATTGCAACAAAAACAGCATACGAAATATTTACTCTCGGTGGTTCAAAGGACGCTTGGACTTTAACAGATATTCTAGATGAACAAATTAAAGCAGGAACCTCAGGTGGTTTAACATATGCATCAGGAACATGGAAAATATCAGTCGATACAAATACTGCTAAAATTGAATCGGTTGATTCTACTGGTTATTTTATAAAATATAATAGTGATTTTGCTAGATTCACAACTTATAAAGCAAGTTCAAATGTAAACGATGTAGAAATATTCTATATGCCATCAAATGTTTATCAGTCAGAAGAAATTACAATCGGCGTTGAATTATCAAGTTGGGCAATTAATTTTGACACAGAAGTATCATCGGCATGTGATCCTACAGGTATTTCTCAAAAAGTATCTATAGATGCTTGGCTTAACGTTTATGAAAAATACGAGTCATTGTCAGAAAAGGCAAAATTGGAATTGAAAAACACTGTTGGTTCTAAAGAAGGAAACATCATTGAAAAATCAATTTGGTATTACGACTATATTTTAGGAAAATATGGAACAGAGGGTGATTATGATAATTTCATGGAAAGAGACATAACAAAGAACAATATATCAATAATTAAATCAACAACTGAAAATGTTATTCCTCTAATTGTTATCATCTCATTGGTTTCTGTTTCATCTATTGGTGGTTATCTCTTCATTAGAAAACGCAAAGAACAATAATAACAAAACACAATATATCAAGCGCAGTTAACTGCGCTTTTTATATAGGCGGTGAATTTACCGTTCAAGTGCAACACTTCTAGACAAAAATAAAGGCTCATATCAATCCTGGTGTAAGATATAGTTGCGACACTTATCTACAGGAGGTTCTTTATGAGCTATTCACATTTTACCATAGAAGAAAGAATTAG